>BQMV01000191.1 GCA_022181005.1 Anaerolineaceae bacterium
AAGCAATAGAAGCGTCTTCTGCGTCTCATTCTGCCGCTTCCACTCCGAGCGCGCAAACCGAGGACGACGCTTTTGCATGGCTGGAAAGCCTCGCAGTAAAGCAGGGCTCGACGGAAGGTTTGCTTCTCAAGCCGGAGGATCGTCCGCAAGAAGAGCCGGAGTGGGTCAAGCAAGTAAAAGCAACGCCGGAAGACGCGCCGCTGGCGCAGACCCCATCTATTGCTGCGGCGGAAGAAACGCCTGTTGCCCCTGTGGGCGATCTAGAAGAACTTGGCAAGAGCGAGAAAGAACAAGACGATTCGTTTGCGTGGTTAGAAAGCCTTGCAGTGAAACAAGGCTCGACGGAAGGTTTGCTCATTACGCCGGAAGAACGGAATGAGGATGAGCCTGAATGGGTGAGGCAGGCGAAAGAGATTGGCGATTCGCTGACCGCTTCTGCGCGAGAACATGAAGTTGTAGATTCCGCTGAAACTCCAGCCGTTGCACTCGAACCGCAGGCAATGAGCGAAGATACCGGCATGTGGTTGAGAAGCCTCGAAACCGAAACTTCGGCTGTTGAGCCGGCGCAATCGTCTGAAGATGACGATGTGGCGACGTGGCTGAAAAAATTGGACGAGCCGGAGGAATCCAGCGTGGGGGCGGAGCGGCAAGACGACGCTCTGCCGGATTGGATGAAAACTGTCGAGGCATCGGATCGCGCAGAGTTCGATGAAAGCGCGTCGCGGCCCTTTGCGTCTAAAGCGGTTGAGGAGAACGCTTTGCCGCAAGCGGAGCGCGTAAGCGAAGGCGATCTTCCGAACTGGCTTGAAGGCATTGATGCCGGCGCGCCTGCTGCGGCTGCAAGCGACGATTTGCCGGCTTGGTTGCGCGATGACGCAGGCGAGACGGTTGCGGAACCGGCTAAGATCGAGCCAACACGCGCCGAAGAATGGCATACGCTGGAGACGCACGCTGTCGAACCGGCAGCGCCGGTGGAGGAGAAGCCGCAAACGACAACGCCTGAACCTCCAGTGCGTAAAAAGGTTGAAGCGAAGAAGACGGCTCCAATTGCCGCGCGTCCGCAAGAACCCGGTGTGCGTAAAGGGACCGGATCGTTGGCTTACACGGTGGATATCGCATTGGGACAAGCGCGTAACGAATTAAATCGCAGTAATATTCCCGGCGCGCTTGAACGATATTCCAAACTTATCAAGAAGGGACGCTATCTCGACGATATCATCTCCGATCTACGCGATGCGTCATATCGGTACCCTGTTGAAGTGGGCATTTGGCAAGCGCTCGGCGACGCGTATATGCGCGGCAACCGCTTGCAAGACGCGTTGGATTCGTATACGAAAGCGGAAGAGTTGTTGAGGTGATTACGTGGGGCGATTTGGTAAATCGCTATACGGTTGTTTCAAAGTTGAGGGCGGGATGCCATCCCGCCCCACGAATTTAAATCATTGGAGGAATCTGTGGAACGTTCGCTCATATTGGTAAAACCCGATGGTGTGCAGCGCGGATTAATCGGCGAGGTGATCGCCCGTTTTGAGCGGCGCGGACTGCGGCTCGTCGGCGCGAAATTTATGCAGGTGAGTTTGGATTTGGCGAAGCAACATTACGCCGAGCATGAAGGCAAGCCGTTCTATGACGGTTTGATCGCGTACATCACGTCCGCGCCGGTGATGGCGATGGTGTGGGAGGGACCGAACGCGGTCGCCGCCATCCGACAGACGGTGGGTTCGACCAAGCCGGTCGAGTCGGCGCCCGGCACGATCCGTCACGACTTTGCGCTGGAGGTGGGACGCAACCTCATCCACGCTTCGGATAAGCCCGAGACCGGGGCGCGCGAAACTGCGTTGTGGTTCAAGAACGATGAACTCGTGGATTGGAAGAGGGATGTGGATCGGTGGGTGTTTGAGAAGTAGAGATTGAGTAATTGGAAAACTAGAGAATTGTCCCGTTGGCGCGAGTCGGCGGGATGTTTGTTTTAGGAGCTAGGCGGTTTAGCCGTTGGAGGTTGCTTCCTGAGCTGCACGACCAGAGCTCCTGCGCCTGTGATGGTGAGACCGAACGCTTCTTTTGCACTGATCGTTTCCCCAAGGAATAGCACAGCGAGGATGGGAATCCAGATCATCATCGTCCCGCCGATGACGCTGGATTCGGCGGCGGTCAGCGTGCGTAACGTGTGATTCCAGACTGTAAACGCGAAGGCGGTGTTTGCCAACGCCAGCCAGAAGATGATGCCCCAGCCTCGCAGCGTCATAGTCGGAGGCGCCTCAAGGAAGAAACCAGCCGCAAGCAGTAAGATGGAGCCAATGCCCATGCTGACCGTCGTCACAACCAGCGGGTGATGCGCCTCAGCGCGGTTAATCTCCCTGCCCAGTACGGAAGAGATTACGTTTGCCGCTACGCCGACGAGAGCGGCGCTCAAGCCAAATAGTTGGCTTTGCGGTATGGCGATCGGAAGAAAATAGATCAGCGCGCCGATCACTGCCAATAAGATTCCGCTCCATTGCAACCAGGTCGGCTTTTCTGCCAGCCAGAAGACGCTCAACGCCGCTACGCCGGTCGCGCTGAAACTCATCAAGAAGTTGGTC
>BQMV01000192.1 GCA_022181005.1 Anaerolineaceae bacterium
ATGTTGATGAAACGATTATTGTTAACGCTAGGTTTTCTTATTTCGGCTTGTTCTTCGGCTAACGCGCAGCAGGGATTCGTCCAGCCCCTTCCGACTGCGCTTATTGATCCATCGTACCCGACGGTTCAAGCAGCGCCGGTTGCGCCAGTCCAATCGTCTGACGGGTTGAATGTGAGCGCAGCGCGCGCGTGGCGCGACGGTAAAGATGTGAATGTCGAGATCTGTTTCACTCTGGTAGATTCTTCCGATTGGTCTATTTGGAGCGCAAACCTCCAGTATGGCGAGACAGCCATTTTTGACTTTGCCTCGGCTATGCTCAGCCTGCAAGAGCCTAGGGAGGGGCAATTGGGGTTGCGTTGCGATACCTTGTCGTTCTTCAACATTCCGCCGGATGCAGACTTGTCCAATACGATCGTTACGGTGGATGCGATTGCGGCTGTTCCGCGTCCTGAGGATTATTGCACGATCTACGCGCCCAAAATTCAACAGGCGCTCGATGCGCGCGGCGCAAGCATCGTCTTAAGCTGTACAGATGCGGACGGGGCGCCGATGGTGCAGATTGTGGATAAACCCGAAAGCATGTCGCAACAAGAAGCGGAAAGCATGGTCTTTAGCGATGAGTTTTACACGATTCGCGGTCCGTGGTCGTTCGCTTTCAACCTTGAACAATGATGATGTATAATCGGCGTATGTTTAATTTCGTTGCTTGCAGCGCTTACTCATATTACTCGGATTAAGAAATGCGATGGCGATTTGTCTGCGCGGCGCCATACGCCGCGTATTTTTATTTATAGCCATATATCTATTATGTCCTTTTGGGAGACAGTATGAACGTCGAAGAACAAGTTGAAATATTAATGCAAGGCGTTGAATACGGCGACGAAGAGCTTAAGGAGGCGATGACATCTGAATTGCGCGCGCGTCTTTTGGAGAGTCGACCGCTGCGCGTGTATTGCGGTTACGATCCCACCTCAACGGATCTCCATTTGGGGCATACGATCACTATGCGGAAACTGCGTCAGTTTCAAGACCTGGGGCATGAAGTTACATTCTTGATCGGAAGTTACACTGCGCTGGTTGGCGATCCATCGGATAAAAATAAGGCGCGCCCGATTCTCACCGAAGAACAAGTGCAAGAAAACGCGAAAACGTATGCCGAGCAGGCGTTCCGCGTGTTGGATAAAACGAAGACCAAAATCCGCTACAACGGCGAATGGCTGAGTGAACTGTCGCTGGTGGATTTGATCCGCCTCGGGCAAAACTTCACCGTGCAACAATTTCTGGCGCGTGAGAATTTTGCGAACCGCCTCGAGAAAGGCGAGCCGATCTTCCTGCACGAAACTTTTTATGCCTTGATGCAGGGCTACGACGCTGTGGCGATGCAAACCGACGTTCAGGTTGGCGGAACGGATCAGTTATTTAATATCATCGTCGCAGGAAGAAAATTGCAGGATGCGCTGGGTCAGAAACCGCTGGTTGGCATTATTACCGGGATTTTGCCCGGAACCGACGGCGTGCAGAGGATGTCCAAATCTACAGGCAATATTGTGCCGATCAACACCGGCGCGGAAGATATGTATGGCAAGTTGATGTCCATCCCCGATTTTGTAATGGGAAAATATATGCGCTTAGCTACGCGCTGGAGTCCGCGCGAGATTGAGGCTTTAGAAGAGGAACTCGCCGATGGAAAGGCGCATCCGCGCGATGTAAAGATGAAACTGGCGTGGGAAATTGCGTCCATCTTTTACGGCGATGCGGACGCACAGGCGGCGCAGGAAGCGTTCGTCAAGCTTTTTCAGCAGAAGGAATTACCGGAGGATATGCCGGAACTTCAATGGCAACCCAACCTGACGGCGCTTGATGCGTTGCTTGCAACGCGACTCGTATCGAGTAAATCGGAAGCGCGCCGGCTGTTTGAACAAAAAGGGGTGCGGTTGGACGGGAAAACGATTGAAAATGGAAACGAGCCGCTCCCTCATCCCGGCGTGTTGCAAGTAGGGAAGAGGAAGTTTTTGCGCGTAAAATGAAGGCGCGGCGAAGCGATCGCTATAGTTGATCGGCGCTGAGCAGCGTCAGGAACCGCCTGACAACGTCTGGGTCTAGGAGAATGCCTGCGTTATCTTTGATGTATTGGATGATCTTATCGGTGGGCCAGGCTTTACGATAGGGACGGTCGGAGCGCAAAGCGTCCCACACATCCACGACCGAGAAAATTCTGGCGGCGAGCGGTATCTGTTCGCCTTTTAAGCCGCGCGGATAGCCGCTTCCGTCCCAGTGTTCATGGTGGCAATAGGGTATGTCTAGTGAAGGGTGGAGATAATGAATTGGCGAAAGCAAATCGTAAGCGTATTGCGGATGGCGACGCATCTCTTCCCATTCGGTTTCCGTGAGCGGGCCCGTTTTCCTGAGAATTTGGTCGGGCACGCCCATTTTACCGATGTCGTGTAGAAGCACCCCGCGATAAATATTTGG
>BQMV01000193.1 GCA_022181005.1 Anaerolineaceae bacterium
GCTGGAAACTTGGAAGCCTTCTTGTCCTACTTTAAGGGCGTCCAGATCGTCTCCACCGATCCGCTGGTCATTGCGACCTATATGGACAATGTGTACTCAGACGATGAGTTGAACGTCTCCGCTTGGTGGCCCAACTATGGCTATGGCGAGGCGCCGTGGCAGACTATCGCCGTCGGCAACTCTGCTGTGGCGGCAAAAGAAGTGGCTTGGGGAGCCGCTCAGGCTGATGAGTTCCAGAAAGAATGGATGAGCTTCATCGGTGGACCAAGCTTAGAGATTCTCTCCGCGCACTTAGACTCGGCGATCGCTGATAAAACCATCCCGTATCCTGAAGTCATGGGTGCGTATGTCACCGCTGACGAAGCGGCGGCTCGTTATACTGCTCTCAAAGACTGGTATGCCGCTCGCGGTCACTTCTGGGACGGAACGGGTCCCTACTATCTAGAGTCTGTAGACCTCAATGCCGGCTCGGCAGTAGTGAAGAACAACCCGGACTTCCCCGATCTTTCTGATCGTTGGTCGGCGTTTGGCGTAGCGCCTCTCGCTGAGGTGACGCTCGACGGTCCTGCTCAAGTTAAGGTTGGCGAAGCGGCTGAATTTACCGCCGCCTTCACCTATAAATCCTCCGGCGACGCGTATCCCACCGCTGACATTAAAGCGGTCAAGTTCCTGCTCTATGATGAGACGGGCGCGACCGTATACGTTGGCGCGGGCGCAGCCGCTGGCGAAGAAGGCGTCTTTACGCTTACCATTCCTGCGGACGTCTCTGCGAAACTTGTCGCGGGCTCCGGTCGTATCGAAGTGGCGGGCGTGATGATCCCCGTCGCTATCCCGGCTTTCACCTCGTTTGACTATGTGGTCATGCCGTAAGGTATAAGCCCCTGTAATTTAGAGGGGCAAGGGCGTCGCCCTTGCCCCTCGCGTCTTAAACTCTGAAATGCGAGGATAGAATGTCCACAGAATCTATGGCTGCGCCTGCGCAAGACTCGACGAGTAAGAAATCTTCCTCGAATAGTTCTTTTGCGCGTATTGCAAAATATACCGCCGTGAGGCTTGTGACCATGGCGATCACGATTACGATTGGCATCTACCTTACCATTCTAATTGCCAACATGGGCGGCTATGTGGATACGATCATGCGCAACGATATCCGCGAATCGACCACCATGGCTATTCTGGCAAACCCTCAATACCGTCTGCTGGGGACCGAAGAGAAACATGAACTTATCCAGAAAAAGATTGCGACGGAAGAGAAGCGTTTGGGGTTGGATCAACCGTTTGCCATTCGCTCTGTGAGATATTTAGCTAATGGATTAACGCTGAGATTGGGGCGTTCTCTTCACATTACCAGCGATCATGGCTCTAAAGAAGTGCGCCTGATCTTGCTGGAACGTTTACCCGCCACTCTGCTGATGACCGGGGTTTCTGAATTAATGCTGTTTTTCGGCAGCATTCTGATCGCGTTGCCGCTTTCAAGAAAATACGGGAGTTGGTTCGATAAGCTGACTATTACGCTTTCGCCCACCTCTGCGGCTCCCGCCTGGTTCTATGGAATTTTTCTTATTTTGATTTTCGCGGCAATCTTAAAAATATTGCCCTTCGGCGGACTTGTCGATTCTCCGCCGCCTACCAATCGGCTGGATTACGGTTTAAACGTCTTGAAGCATTTAATCCTTCCGGTCGTTTCTGTGATTATTAGTTCCATCTTTATCAGCATTTACGGCTGGAGAACATTCTTCTTGATCTTCTCCACCGAAGATTACGTGGAGGTCGCTAAGGCAAAAGGGCTTCCATCGCGCGACGTGGAACGGCGTTATATTCTGCGCCCTACGCTTCCAAACATTATCACAAATTTTGCTTTGTTGGTCATTGGGCTATGGACAGGCTTTATCATCCTTGAGACTGTTTTTGTTTGGCCCGGTCTGGGCATTACGATCTATCGAGCGATCGGCATCTACGACACGCCGGTCATCGTAGGCTCTACCATTATTTACGCCTATTTACTGGCTCTAACCGTATTCTTACTCGATTTTATTTATGCCCTCGTTGACCCCCGGGTTAAAGTTGGCGCAGGAAGCGCGCAATGAAAGCCATAAAAAATACGTTGCGAGAATTCTTAAAGTACCCCTCGGCGATTATAGGGATCGGGGTTATCCTGTTGTTGTTGGGGGTGTCGGCGTACGCGCTAGCCACCATCCCATATAAAGAAGCGGTGCGGCTCTGGCGCGGCGGAGAAGACGTCTGGTATCAAAATCCGAAATATGCCGCCCCGGCTTGGTTCAATTATTTCTCCAAGGTAAAAAAGCCGGTATCGTTCAAAGTGAATACAATGGATGGAGACATTGAAAAGACCGTCACCGTCGTAAACGAACATATGGATAGCGTGGATATGACGTATTCGTTCGATTACGACTATGAAGATCGGAAGAGCGTCGTGTAGGGAAAGAGTGTAGATCTCGGTGGTCGCCGG
>BQMV01000194.1 GCA_022181005.1 Anaerolineaceae bacterium
TTCGGTTTCTTGAAGACGATTCGCTAAAAATTTCTTGATCGCTTGGATATCGTGTGCGGCGCTGAGGTCGGGGCTGCCGAGTCCTTCTTGACCGAAAATGCTCATGTAGGCTTGTATCAATCCACCGTTATTGAGGCGCCAGCGATCTTTGGTATAAGCGATCACGCCGCGTTGACGATAAGGAAGCAGCGCCCAAATCCCAGCGGGTCCGACCAGCAGATGCGATACAGGCGTTGTAAAATGATACATGTGAAAATCGCCCGACAAGCCTTTGAGCGCCGCATCTATTTTTTCGTCAATGCGCGGACGCCCGCCGTAGCGATTAGTAAGATACAGCCCGACTTGCACGAGAATTAAGCCGACGATAAACGAGCCCAACGTGAGATAGAAAAATTGAGTGTCGTCGCCCGACAAGTTGTTGACGTTGATAAAGAAGCCCGCGCCTAGGATGATAATTGCCGCTAGAATCGCCCAGCCGCCAATTTTTCCGTTGCGCTTGATTAATTTTTCATTTCTGATGATTTTCATAATGATTCCGATAGCGCCGACTTAAGTCGGCGTTACGCTATTTTTTCAAACTTTCCTCAATCGCCGATTTGATCGCGCTCAACACGTTCGATTCGATTGCATTCTTCGCCACACGAATCGCGTTTTTCACCGCGAGCGCGTCAGAGCGACCGTGACCGATGAACGTCAATCCGTTTACGCCTAGAAGCGGAGCCGCGCCTTCCTCCGAAGGATCGAGCAATTTTTTGATTTTACCGAGCGCTGGTTTGACCAACGCTCCGCCGAGCAATGTTAGCGGACCTCCGCTCTTAATTGCTTCGCGAATTTTTTCGGTAAGCAATTTGGCTACCGCTTCCGATGACTTGAGCATGACGTTGCCGGTGAAGCCGTCAGTGACAGCCACGTCAACGTGACCGTTGAAGATTTCCTTCCCCTCGACGTTGCCAACGAAGTTAAGGTTCGCGTTTTGAAGCAGCGGATAGGTCGCTTTGACGAGTTCACTGCCTTTGCCGGCTTCTTCGCCGATAGAGACCAGCCCTATTCGCGGGTTTTTCACGCCGCGCGCGCGTTCCGCAAACACGCTCCCCATGATTCCGAATTGCAGCAGATTTTTTGGATCGCAGTCGGGATTTGCGCCGATGTCTAAAATTGTGCAGATGCCGTTCGCCGTAGGGAAGGGAACCGCTACGGCTGGGCGGTCTACGCCTTTGATTCTTCCTAGCCGGAATAAAGCAGTGACCATCGCCGCACCGGTGTTGCCCATCGTGACGAACGCGTCGGCTTCGCCATTTTTAACGAGATCGTATCCGACTGCCATCGAATTTTTAGAGTCTTTATGCCGCGCTTTTATCACGAGGTCGTCGCCTTTGTCGTTCATGGTTAACATCTCGGGCGCATGAACGACGCTAATAGGCAGAGAACTTGCGCGATGAGATTCCAGCAGAGGTTGAATTTTTTCGGCGTCGCCGGTTAAGACGATCCCCACTCCGTATTCGCGCGCCGCCAATACCGCGCCTTCCACGTCTGGGGTTGGATAATGATCGCTCCCCATGGCGTCTACTGCAATTCGAGTCATGTTATTCTCCAAAATAGATTTCGCTTGACAAGCGAAGTAAGCCGATTATAATACGCCCTGCTTATGCGCTGGTGCTGGAATTGGCAGACAGGCATGGTTGAGGGCCATGTGCCGCAAGGCGTGGAGGTTCAAGTCCTCTCCAGCGCACTCTTAAGAAATCTCCGCAATTGCGGAGATTTTTATTTCGGCGGTCTGCGCCTAGCGGTTGTCTTGCGCCCTGGCGTTGTTATATATAATTAAACTGCAACAGGTTACCGCGCCTTCGGCTTTTGCCAGTTCGTCTACGACCACAGGCTTGATTTTAAATCCTAGCGATTCGAGTCTCGCGGTCGTTTGCGGAAATGCCGTTGGAAAGATGATCGAACCGTTGATCGGCAAACAATTTGCGGCGAACGGTTCGGAAGGATGGACGTCAATTAATTTGTATCCTTCAAAATTCTCGGGATCTACCCAGTTGGGATTGATGAGCAAAGTTTCATCGTCTATGCGCGTGACGGCGCTTTTGAGATGCAGACAATCGCGCAGTTCTACGCTGCGCGTTTTGTATCCGTATTTTCCGAGCAGTTGATTCATCTGATCAATGACGCTTACGGCGCTTCGCGTGGACATACCCACAAATATTTCTTTCCCTATCACAAGCGCATCGCCGCCGTCTATGGTGGCGGGAGGCTGAATACGGACGATCTCGCGGTAGGGGGCGAGGGCGCAGGCGATGGATTCGACTTCGGGTTTGCGCGAGTCGGCTCCAGGTCGGGTGAGAAGCGCGACTTCAGGTAGGATGACAGCGGTATCCTCGACGAAGACGGAATCGGGTAAATCCGCTTCGGCGGGCAATTCAGATCGGAAGAGCACACGTCTGAACTCCAGTCACGTGGCCTTATCTCGTA
>BQMV01000195.1 GCA_022181005.1 Anaerolineaceae bacterium
GGCGCTCTTCCGATCTAGTATTTATCTTTGAACATATCCGCGTGTACGCTGGCAGAAGCCACATCGTTGATCTCTTTTAGCGTGGGCCATAGATCTTTGAGATAGACCGGCGCGCCGTTTGTGTCTGTGCCGAGCGGTTCTTTATCGAGGTCGATGTCTACTGTTCCAGCCAGCGCATAGGCGATGACCAGCGGCGGAGACATGAGGAAGTTCGCTTTTACCTGCGAATGGATGCGCCCTTCGAAATTGCGATTGCCTGAAAGGACCGCCGCCGCTACCAAATCGGACTCTGTGACCGCTTTCGCCACTTCTGCCGGCAACGGACCCGAATTCCCAATACAGGTGGTGCATCCGTATGCAACGATATTAAACCCAAGCTTAGCGAGCGGATCGAGCAGATCGGCTTGTTGTAAGTATTCTGTCACAACGCGCGAGCCGGGCGCTAGAGATGTTTTTACATACGGTTTGACGTTGAGTCCTTTTTCTACGGCTTTTCTTGCGAGCAACCCAGCCGCTACCATTACAGATGGATTGCTCGTGTTCGTGCAGGATGTGATCGCCGCAATAACGACCGCGCCGTGTTTCATTTTCATTGAGTCGCCGTTGGTTCCAAAGGTCGCTTCGGCAGCTAATGCTTCGGGTTTGAGTGCGAAACCGCGCTCTTTGACCGGCGCGCTTAAGATCTTGCCGAAAGTCTCTTTCATCTCGGTCATTGGAATACGATCTTGCGGGCGTTTCGGTCCAGCCAGCGATGAGACAACGGCGCCGAGGTCTAGTTCCAGCATATCGGTGAATTCAGGTTCGGGCATAGTGGGTTCGTGGAAGAGTCCTTGCGCGCGCGCGTACGCTTCAGTGAGCGCGATGGTTTCTTCTGAGCGTCCCGTCAACCGCATATAGTGGAAGGTCTCATGGTCAATTGGGAAGTAGCCGATGGTGGCGCCGTATTCAGGAGCCATGTTGCCGATGGTGGCGCGGTCGGGCAACGACATCGTTTCAAGCCCCGGACCGAAGAATTCGATGAATTTGTTGACCACGCCTTTTTTACGGAGCATTTGTGTAATGGTCAGTACGAGGTCGGTGGCGGTGACTCCCTCTCGAAGTTTACCGTAGAGTTTGAAGCCGATCACATCCGGTAAGAGCATATCCATGGGTTGACCCAGCATCACCGCTTCGGCTTCGATGCCGCCTACGCCCCAACCGATAACGCCGAGACCGTTGATCATCGTTGTGTGCGAATCGGTTCCGACGAGCGTGTCTGGGAAGGCGACAATTTGATCGCCGTCTTGTTTTGTCATCACGACGCTGGAGAGGAATTCCAAATTGACCTGGTGCACAATGCCGGTCATGGGCGGCACAACGCGGAAGTTCTGAAATGCGCGTTGTCCCCATTTGAGGAATTCATAACGTTCTCGGTTCCGCATAAATTCCATTTCGGTGTTGCGTTGCAGCGCGTTTGGCGTGGCGAAGAAATCCACCTGAATGGAATGATCAATGACCAGATCTACCGGCACAAGCGGGTTGATCTTCTTCGGGTCGCCTCCGAGGCGGGCGACTGCGGCGCGCATGGCGGCGAGATCTACAATGGCTGGCACGCCTGTGAAGTCTTGCATGATCACGCGGGCAGGCAGGAAGGGGATGCCGGGCCGTTCGCCGTGCGGAGTCCAAGCGGCAATATTCTTTACGTCTTGCTGTTTGATTTCTTTGTCGTTGCATTGACGCAAAGCCGATTCCAGCATGACGCGAATCGAAATCGGGAGACGGTCAAGTTGCGTAATGCCCGCTTTTTCTAATGCGTCGAGACGGTAGTAGACGTATGTCTTATCCCCCACCGTTAAAGTATCGCGTGTATTGAATAGATCGTTCATAAGGCTCTCCTTTGGCGGTTTGAATTTTTGGCGGCGCTGACTTTATTCGGCGCGACCAACTCCAACCAAACTTGCGAAGAACATAAAGGTGCGCCTTTACTATCCTTGCGAAACGTCTAAATTATAACTTTAATTCTTTTTCCAATCGTTGGGTCAGTATTTCTTTTTCGTCTTCGCGAGTGAACGCCGCCCGCGCCGCCGCAAGGATGCGCTCGTTGAGGGCGCTTTGCGAGAGATGCAGCTCTTCGCAAGCGACGCGGTATTCATCGCTTAAGACGATGCGTGAAATGCTGGGATCGTCGGTATTGATTGTAACATTTAAGCCAGTCTCGAGCATTTTTGCCAGTGGGTGCGTTTTGCGAGAAGAGACAATGCCCGATTGATAGTTGCTGGTAACGCATACTTCAAACGCAGTCTGACGTTCGCGCGCCAGCGCGACGACGGCTTGGTTTTCCAAGACGCGCACGCCATGACCAATGCGCTCGGCGCCGATGATTTCGATGGCTTCGCGGATGTTCTCGGCGGGTCCCCATTCGTCCGCGTGGATGGTCATGTTGAAGGCTGGCTTCTTTGCTTTCTTCACTGCCCCGGTA
>BQMV01000196.1 GCA_022181005.1 Anaerolineaceae bacterium
CAATTGGTACGGTCAAGTCGTAGATCGTCAAACTGGCGGCGCTTTGCCGTTGCCCAACACGACAAATACAAAAGACTTTCAGGGCAATTGGTGGGGTTCTCCTACTCCAAGTGTAGCGATTCAAAATAGCGTCGAACCTCCCTATGCCTCCCTTCTGCCGGTTGCCTACGGCGGGTCGGCAGTTCCGCCATCGCCTCCTCAACCCGATATCCTTGGCTTAGCCGCAGAAAACATCCTCTACCTCTCATCGCCCTGCGGCTACTATAGCTGCCCATGGACTACGTCTTTATTAATTACCATGACCGGCAGCGCCCCAGCGGACGGCGACATACTCAACGCAGGCATTTCGCAACTGACGGTTACTTTCAATAAAGACGCCTTAGACGATGGTTCCGCGCAAGCCGCCAACAACGCCGTCAACTACATGCTGTCTGAATTTGGAGTCGACGCCGCACCTAATACAACCAACTGTATGAGCGGCATCGGCGGAGACGACGTCAACATCGCCGTCAATAGCGCGACCTACGACCCCCTAACATATACCGCCACAATTAATGTAAACGGCGGCGTCCCCTTGCCTGCTGGAAGATACCGCCTGTTGGTCTGCGGAACGACTTCCATTGAAGACAACGATAATAACGAATTAAATTGGGGCGCGATTGACAGCACGGTTAACTTCATGGTACTGGCGACGCCGACACCCACCGCCGCATCCCCGACGCCCACTGGCTCTCTCACGCCCGCTGCATCCCCGACGCCTTCTGGCTCTCTCACGCCCGGTTCTCCCAGCCTCAATGCTTCCGCATTACCTGCTACCGGTTTCGCCGTAGGGCGAACAACTACGCTTTCATCGCCAAGCGTCGCCTATAATGCGCTCGGCGACCTCTGGCTTGAAATCCCACGCTTGGGCGTAAAAATGCCCATCGTCGGCGTTCCGCAAGCCGTCAACGGAAACTGGGATGTCTCGTGGCTGGGCAACAACGCCGGCTGGCTGCAAGGAACCGCCTTCCCCACTTGGAGCGGCAATTCGGCGATCACCGGTCACGTTTGGGGCGCGGACAATAAAGCCGGCCCGTTCTTGTCCATTAATACGCTCTGGTATGGCGACCGCATCAGCGTTCACGCTTGGGGCCAGGAATACGTCTACGAAGTCCGTTCCGTATCGCAAGTAGAGCCTAACGCGACAACCTCCGCCTTCCAGCACAAAGATGTCCCCTGGCTGACGCTCATCACCTGCCGCTCTTACGATGAAGCGTCCGATGCCTATCGTTACCGCGTGTTAGTGCAAGCAGTGCAAGTGACTATTAAATAGACTATCGTCTCTCACCGCTTAACATGGCAGAGTCCCATCTTAAAGATGGGACTCTGCTCATTAACGCGGCGCCCTTCTCCTTGCTCAACAAAGCGCCGCGTCCAAACTTCCTAGAGCGTTGTTTTATCTCAAGACCATAGATTACGGCGTGTAGTATTCGACAATCAACGCCGGTCGATTTCCCGCAGTTGGGGTATTGCCGCTATAAAAACGGACAAAATCCGCGCTGCCATTATCGTTATCGCCAAGGGCAAATCTCAAGCGGAATTGCGTTCGCCCTGTTTTATTGATGTAAGCCAGAATATCGCTCGTCCACACGCGTACATGCCAGCCATTCACTCGCGTAGACGGAAGCACGCCGACCGCATGCTTCGTTGCCGCGGCTTGAAAATCAATCAATTCAAGACCAGGATCGTTGCTAAACGCGCCGTTCCGCACATCCACAATCAACCTGCCGAGCGAAGTAAACGCATTCGTTCCAACCGTGCGGAAGAATCGAATCTTGAGCGTGACCTTCGTAATAACTGCGTTATCAGGAAGGGACGAAGTATCAAAAGACAAAAAGCCGCGATACTGGCGATCGCCCGCATCATCTCCCACACTGAACGCCCCTGTCGAACGATTGAGCGTTCCGCCCGTAGAGCTATTCTCCGTCGCCTCCAATATCCAGCCGTCTTCCGCTCCAATCGAACGGAAAACGCTTCTGCCCGGGACAGCCGAGGAGGCGCTAAAATACGCGCCCGGCGGGCTGATCGTAGCGCGAGTCGCGCCAGCGGCATCTGCGTCCACCGCATTTGAAAGAACTCCCAGCGGAACAGAAGGCAAAGCAGGCGCGTCGCTCCATATAAAATAAGGAATGGGATACGTAGTCGCAGTAAACACATTTCCGCCTGCACACAGGATCAAAGTCTCCGCCGGCAGGGTTGACTAGTTGCGGCTGGATGACGTTAATGGCGTTGTCGGCG
>BQMV01000197.1 GCA_022181005.1 Anaerolineaceae bacterium
CGGCGGACGCCGGTGCTGGTGGTGAGGTAGACGAGGCTGCGGTGTCCCTTGCCCGGGCCAAATGTCCATTCGCCGAAGCCTGCCATGTTTGCATCGTTGTCAAGCTGCGCAGGTACGCCGAAGTGGTCGGACAGTTTTTGCGCCAGCGGGAAGTTTTGCCATTCGGGAATGTTCGGGGTGTCGAGGATGGTCCCGGTGTACGGATCGAGCGGACCGGGCGATGCGACGCCGATCGAGGCGACGTCAGACCGCCACACGGTTTCGATGGCTCGAATGACGCGATCAAATACGCCCGGTTCGTGAGCGTTCGTGCGCGTTCGGTGATGAGCGATGGGCGTAATGCTGTCGTCGTTGTAGGTTGCGGCTCGAATGTGCGTTCCGCCGAGGTCTACGGCTAATGTGAGCGACATGGTCGCGATTATAACCGACGTTTGCTTCGTTCAGGCGTTGGTTGACGACGCTCCTCATCCCTGCTAGACTCATTTTATGCCACAGAATACAAAACTCCGTTCTACGCGTTGGCAAGATGAGATTAAAGAGATTTTCCGTTGGTTTACGCCCGGGCTGGGGGTTAAACGCTGGTTCTTGTTTATCTTGGCGGGAACGACGCTTTTAGGCGTTGGGTTTGCCATACTGTTGCTCAACTTTTACCGCACCGATTCAACGAATGAAACCTTCCTCGCGCTGCTTTCATTGATGTCGCTTCGCTTCTTACCGCGCTTCTTGCGCGCGCTGATCTTCGGCGGAATCGGCGTATGGTTGATTGGCTACGGCGTTGTGCGACTCAACCGGTCGATTCTGCGCCCCTATCTACGAACGGGACAAGTCTTGCTGGACGATTTGAGCGATTATCGCCGCCGTGCGCGCGGACCTCGCATTGTCGCGATTGGCGGCGGACATGGATTGTCGAATCTTCTGCGTGGGTTAAAAATGCAGACGAGAAATTTGACCGCCGTTGTCACCGTCGCAGACGATGGCGGCTCGTCGGGACGACTGCGCTCCGATTTTGGCATCTTGCCGCCTGGCGACATCCGCAATTGTCTCGCTGCGCTGTCTAACGACGAAGAAATGCTTACACAATTGTTCCAATATCGCTTCAGCGACGCCGGCGATCTAAGCGGACATTCTTTCGGAAACTTGCTCATCACGGCGTTGGCGGATATTACAGGCAGTTTTGAAAGCGCGATTGAAGAATCGGGGAAAGCGCTGTCGGTCAGCGGACGCGTGCTGCCTTCCACGCTGCGCGACGTGAAACTTGTAGCGGATGTGCGCCTGCCGCATGCGGTTGATCAAGTGCGGGTGGCGGGAGAGAGTCGTATTCCGCAGATGGCGGGACAGATTCGCCGCGTCTGGTTGGAGCCGAACGATGCGCCCGCCTATCCGCCGGTTCTGGAAACGATCCTGAATGCAGATATGATCATTGTAGGACCGGGTAGTTTGTATACCAGCTTGTTGCCGAACTTGCTTGTGCAAGACTTACTCGGCGCGATTCGCTCCAGCCGTGCGGCGAAGGCGTATGTCTGCAATCTTGTTACGCAGGCGGGAGAGACCGATTTGTTCACCTGCGGCGATCATGTCCGCGCGCTGGAAGAGCATATTGGCAAAGGCGTTTTTGATGTAATTCTATGCAATTGCAATTATGAAGAACAATTGACCGACGATATGCAATGGGTGAAGGCGGACGAGGCAATTCTTGCCGATTCGCGGACTGTTTGTGTGGACCTTGTTGACGCCGATCAACCCTGGAGACACGACATCGCCAAACTTACTGCAGCGTTGATCGAAATCCTAGACGAACGCGCCTTGACGAGCGAGGAAGGCGTTCGCGCGGCTCTATGATAAAATCGCCTTAATGTTTGCACTATATTACTTCGGAGGCTGGCTATGACGGTAAAAATTGGCATCAATGGTTTTGGGCGCATTGGGCGTCTTGTGTTCCGAGCGATCAAAGAGAGGCATCCCAATGAAATTGAAGTTGTGGCGGTTAATGACTTGTTCGACGCCGCGACCAACGCGCACCTGCTGAAATACGACTCGACCTATGGGCAATATCCCGGTACGGTTGAGGTGAAAGACGGCGACCTCGTGATTGATGGCAAGACCGTTAAGGTAACTGCCGAGCGCGATCCCGCCGCCATTAAATGGAAGGACATGGGCGTGGATATCGTGATCGAGTCGACGGGCTTTTTAACCGACGCGACCAAAGCGAAAGCGCACATTGAATCGGGCGGCGCGAAGAAGGTCATCATCCCTGCGCCCGCGAAGAACGAA
>BQMV01000198.1 GCA_022181005.1 Anaerolineaceae bacterium
CGATCTGACCACTATCTTCCAATTTAACGAACGCTGGGAAGGGCTGAGAAAACCGGCAAACGTTCGGCCGGTCAATTTGGATTTCCTCGCTGGTAAGAACGTTAAATTTATTCTTTTCATGTCGGCGTATGGCTCGCCGGCGGGCGATCGTGCCATGTGGGGCAATCCGGTCATTATCCGGCAGGGAAGCGTTCCGCCTCCAACAGCGACAGGGACTCCGTCAACCGCCGTTCCTACCAATACCCCCGCACCCATCACCCCTACCATTCCGCCATCGTCATGCGATAAGGTCCAATTTATCGCCGATGTGACCGTGCCGGACGGATCCATATACGCGCCCGGCGCCGCCTTCACAAAGACATGGCGTTTGAAGAACGTTGGTTCATGCGCATGGACGACCTCGTATCAACTCGTCTTCTACAACGGCGAGCAGATGAGCGCTCCCGCTTCCGCCGCTTTCCCGCGCAACGTGGAGGTCGGACAGACAATTGATATTTCCGTCAACATGACCGCGCCTTCCGCCGCCGGCTCCTACCGCGGATATTGGATGTTCAAGAACGCCAGCGGCGCGCTGTTCGGCATCGGCGCGCAAGCGAACAAACCCTGGTGGGTAGATATCAAAGTTTCCGGCTCTGCCGTAACGCCCGGCGCGCCCACGAAAACGCCCGCGCCCACATCCACGCCAATCGCTGGCGGAGTAACCGTGACGCCCGCGCCGGGCACAGCGTATGATTTCGCTGCCGAAGTCTGTTCCGCGACATGGTTCAGCGGAGCAGGTCAATTACCCTGCCCCGGCGCAGACGGCGATAAGCGCGGCTTCGTGTTGAAGTTATTCAATGGCGCAAAATTGGAATCGGGTTTATTGGATCCCCGCCCATCCATTTTAACTTTCCCGCAAAACATTTCAAGCGGATATATCCAAGGATTCTACCCCTCCTTCCGCGTACAGAACGGCGACCGCTTCCGCTCAACCATCTCTTGCGAAAACGGTTCCACTTTATGCTATGCGGCATTCCGACTGGATTACGAATCCTCGCCTGGGCAGGTATCCACATTCTGGGGTCCTTTTCTCGAACGCTATGAAGGACAGTCCTTCAATGTAGATGTTGACCTCTCAGAGCTTGCCGGGAAAGACGTCAAATTTGCTCTCAGCGTTCTGGCGGCTGGACCCGCGACCGGCGACCGCGCCTTATGGGTCGGCCCGCATATTTATCGCGCTGTCAGCGGCGGCTCCACTCTACCGGACCTGAACATCAGCGCAATGAGCATTTCCTTTCCCAACCAGAATTGCTTCAACCCTAGCGACGTCTTAGGCGTGCGCGTGAACGTGACTAATAGCGGGCAAGCGCCCGCTGGGAATTTCGCAGTGCAGAGCGCCAGCGAGCAACAAACCGTCAACGGGTTGGCGGTCGGCGAAACCAAAACGCTCTTCTTCAACGGTTATAGCAATCCTGTCAGCGTAACTATCGATCTCGCTAACGCTGTCGCTGAAAGCAACGAACAGAATAACTCGCGCACCGAAATGTTGCCTGTGCCAACGCCGCCATTGCCGTGCGGCGGCTCCCCAACGCCCAATTCCACATTCACGCCCGACCCAACGAGCGGTTGGAATCCATTCCAGAACGGCAAATACAAATTTGGAGTTCGTATCCCTTCTAACGCAACTGTGACTATGTCCGATAATTCCGGTCGCGCCGATTTCCCCGTCGCAGACGGCACAAACTTACGCGAGAAATACCTCCAAATCACGGTCACAGAAGGAGCCGCCGCTTGCCAATATGCGAGCGGCGCAGCGACTGCATCCAGTTCGGTTACGGTTAATAACGTCCAGTTCCTCAAAGAGGAAGGCTCGGAAGGCGCGGCTGGCTCATTCTATGACTGGCTCAGTTTTTCAACAACGAAGAACAACGCTTGCATCAACCTTGCCTTTGTCCTTCGATCGGTGAACCCGGGCAACCTGCCCACGCCTCCGCCAGTCTTCGACAAAGCGGCTGAAGCGACATTCTTCAATCAGGTTATTAATACGTTCGCGTTCACCCCATAGAACGCTCGTTCCCTTCCTCTACCCTCGACGCGCCTCCCATTGCCCAGCAGGTCTTATCAAATCCGCCTTACGCCGGTGGAAAAGGCTTGGGAGATGTTCAACGATGCCTAGCGACCGCCCTACCCTCCTCCTCGCCGACGACGATCCGACTATCGCGGACAGTCTGGCGCCGTTCCTCGAACGCGCCGGCT
>BQMV01000199.1 GCA_022181005.1 Anaerolineaceae bacterium
ATGGAAACGGGTGGATAGAAGGAACGGGAAAGACGAACTGGATTAGGGAAAGTTATGGTAGGTGTATCAATTTTTTTTTTTTCAAGCAGAAGACGGCATACGAGATAAGGCCACGTGACTGGAGTTCAGACGTGTGCTCTTCCGATCTTGAAGCCTGCAGTAGAGTGTCGTGCGTGCAGGCGTCGAGCCAGGCGAAGCCGCGCCCCAAGGTCTCGACTTGTAGATTTCCTGCGGCAAGGTAGATGCGATTGAGATCGGTGATCTCAATCTCGCCGCGCGGCGAAGGTTCTAGCGCCGCTGCATAGTCGCAAACTTTTTCATCATAGAAATAGAGTCCGGGGACGGCGTAGTTCGAACGCGGCGCTTTTGGTTTTTCTTCGATGCTGGTGGCGCGGCCGTTCGAGTCGAATTCAATTACGCCGTAGCGTTCAGGGTCGTGAACCGGGTAAGCGAAGACCAGCGCGCCATCGCGGACCGCTGCGCCCGCGCGCAATTTATTTGGCAGGTTGTCGCCGAAGAAGATGTTGTCGCCTAAGATCAAACAGGCGGGCTGCCCGGCGACGAAGTCGCGGCCCAGAATGAATGCGTCGGCAAGACCGCGCGGTTGGTCTTGTTCGGCATATTCGAAATGAATTCCCCATTGCGATCCATCGCCTAAAAGACGCTTAAAGTTCGGCAAGTCTTCCGGCGTGCTGATCACCAGAATCTCTCGAATGCCCGCCAGCATCAGTAGGCTGAGCGGATA
This sequence comes from Anaerolineaceae bacterium, assembly GCA_022181005.1. Taxonomy (GTDB): domain Bacteria; phylum Chloroflexota; class Anaerolineae; order Anaerolineales; family Villigracilaceae; genus Defluviilinea. The sequence goes on from BQMV01000199.1 coordinate 746, forward strand.
ATACACCATAGGTTTGTTGTATACCGGCAGAAGCTGCTTGGAGATGACGTTTGTTAATGGAGATAAACGCGTGCCGCGTCCGCCGGCTAGAATGAGGCCTTTCATGAACGCTCCTCTGTGCGTTGGGCGTAATTGCGTTCGATCCAATCCTGATAGCCTCCTTGATCGCGAATTGCTTCGATCCATTGCGGATGATCGAGATACCATTGGACGGTTTGACGCAATCCGTCGCGCAGGTTGTGGCGCGGCGCCCAACCCAGTTCCGTGTGAATCTTAGAAGCGTCAATAGCGTAGCGCCGGTCGTGGCCGGGGCGGTCGGGGACGAAACGAATGAGGTCTGTGTGCGGCGCGCCGGGGCGCACTTCGTCCATGATAGCGCATAATGTCTGTACGAGGTCGAGGTTGCGCGTTTGGTTGTCGCCGCCTACCAGATAGGTTTCGCCGAGCCTGCCGTTTTGCAAGACGCGGTATATCGCTTCGCAGTGATCTTCCACATGCAGCCAGTCGCGGATTTGTTGCCCGTCTCCGTAGACGGGCAGAGGTTTGCGTTCGAGCGCGTTGGCGATCATCAACGGGATGAGTTTTTCAGGAAATTGATACGGTCCATAATTATTGGAACAATTTGTAATTGTGACGGGTAAGCCGTAGGTATGATGATAAGCAAGCGCCAAATGATCTGACGAAGCTTTTGAAGCGGCGTAGGGCGAACGCGGCGCATAGGGCGTGATCTCTGAAAACGGCGGATCTTCAGGCTGCAACGAGCCGAAGACTTCGTCTGTCGAAATATGATGGAAGCGCGCTTGTTCGACGGGGACGACTTTATCTTCCAGCCATGCTTTTCGAGCGGCGTCTAATAGAGTGAACGCGCCGATCACGTTCGTTTGGACAAATGCCGAAGGTCCGAAGATGGAGCGGTCTACGTGCGTCTCGGCTGCGAAGTGGACGATGATATTAATTGCGTGGTCGTTGATCAAGCGTCCGATCAGTTCGCGATCGCAGATATCTCCATGTACGAACGTGTAACGCGATTCGCCCGGGAGATCGCGCAGGTTTTCGAGGCTGCCCGCGTATGTGAGCAGGTCGAGATTGATAATCCGCGCTTGAGGGTCGTTTTGTAGAATATAGCGCGTGAAGTTGGCGCCGATGAAACCGGCGCCGCCGGTGATCAGCATATTTTTCATAGAGGCTCCTCGTATACTTCGGCTTGAGATAAGGGCAACCCGGCTTGATCTTTTGAAGACAGCAGAGGCTGGACGTCGTATGGTAGGCGCCAGGCTATCCCGATCAATGGATCGTTCCAAAGCAGCGTGCGCTCCCATTGGGGGGCGTAATAATCCGTTGTTTTATACGTTATTTCAGCCCAATCGCTTATTACATAATAGCAGATCGGAAGAGCGTCGTGTAGGGAAATGGGCTAAATCTCGGTGGGTGCC
>BQMV01000200.1 GCA_022181005.1 Anaerolineaceae bacterium
CGCCAACGCGAACGACGGCTTCGGGATCGAATTATGGAAGTACGACGACGTCAACCCGCCGACGCGCGTCACCGACATCAACCCCGGCGCAGGCGATGCCGCTCCAGCCTTCCTCGCGGCTTTCAATGACACGCTCTACTTCAGCGCAGGCGGCAGCGATAAAGCCGGGTTCGGAGCATGGCGCTACAACGGCGCCGACGCGCCCACGCGCATCGCCGAACTCAATCTGGCTGGCAACTCCAGCCCCTCTTATCTAACGGTCTTCAACAGCGAACTATACTTCCAAGCGAACGGCAATGACGGCGCCGGCGCAGAACTCTGGAAGTTCAAAGGTCCGTAACAAAATTATCCTCTTCGCGATACAATGACGGGATGCACAAGATACGAATCGCCGCGCTGTCTTGGATCATCCCGTTATTGATTCTCAACGCTTGCAGAACGTATACAAGCGCCGCATCCAACCCAACGCAATCTGCCTCGCCCGTTCCGACGGCTTCGTCTGCGCCGACAGCCGCCCCCAGCGAAACGCCTACCTCAGCGCCGCTCCCCACTATAACCCCGCATCCGCTGTCGGTCGAAGCGTTGCGCTTAGGAAACTACCCCGGCAGCAATATTGTCATTGAGACTACCTTGAAGCCGGGAGCGAACTATAACCGTTACATCGTTTCCTACCTTTCCGAAGGGTTAAAGATCTACGCGTTGATGACAATACCGAACGGCGAAAAACCCGCTGCCGGCTGGCCCGTTATTATTTTCAACCATGGTTATATTCCGCCGGATCAATACGTCACAACCGAACGTTACATCGCCTATGTAGACTTGATTGCGCGCAGCGGCTACATCATTTTCCGCTCTGACTATCGCGGGCATGGCAACTCCGAAGGAGAAGCGCTGGGCGCGTACAGCCGCCCAGATTACACTATAGACGTCTTGAACGCTGTCGCCGCAATAAAACGCTATCCCGACGCTGACTCGAATCGCATTGGCATGTGGGGACATTCGATGGGCGGGCACATTACCCTGCGCGTCATGGTCGCCTCGCCAGACGTCAAAGCCGGCGTCATCTGGGCGGGCGTTGTCGGTTCATATACCGACCTAATGTATAACTGGCATCGCGGACCCGGCTCTTCGCCTGATTCCAAATCGCTGTCGGGCTCTTGGCGTCTCACGCTCGCAGAAGGCTACAACTCGCCGGAAGAAAACCCCGCCTTTTGGGATTCTATCTCGGCAAATTCCTATCTCGCCGATATTTCAGGTCCGCTTCAACTGCATCACGGCACAAACGACGAGGACGTGCCGCTTGCCTTCTCGGAGAATCTCTTCTTCCAAATGCTCGAGGCTGGTCAATATGTGGAGTTTTATAAATATCAAAGCGACAACCACAATATCTCGAGATATTTCAGTTTGGCGATGCAAAGAACCATCGAGTTCTTTGACCGTTTCGTAAAATAATTCCATGAATCCATTAATCTCAGTCGTCGGCGCGAGCGGAGTAGGAAAGACCGCCTTCGTCAACGCGCTCGCCGCAACCGGACAATTCACTACGGCGTTCGAGCAACACGCCGAACGCCCGTTTCAACTATTATTCAAACGCGATAAAAAATTCGCGCTCGCCAACCAAATAGATTACCTGCTTCTACGCGCCGAACAGGAAAAACGCCTGCGCGCCGCCAACAAGCCGGGACTCGTGGACGGCGGACTCGACCTCGACCTTCACGGGTTTACGCGCCTTTTTTACCGTCGCGGTTTAATCTCCGAGGCTGAATACGATCTCTGTGCGCGGCTGCACTCATTCTTCCGTCAAACGCTTCCGCCGCCGGATCTGATCGTGGCGCTCAGCGCTTCGCAAAAGATCATTGAGGCGCGACTCGCCTCTCGCGACCGAATCAACATCGCGTCCGCGCAAGATGCGGAACTGCTGAATCAATTTATTCATGAATGGCTAGATTCCGTTCCGCCGGCGAAAATCCTCCGCATTGACGCATCTAACGAAAGCAAACATTATCCGAAAGCGACGCAACGCCTGCTTGCCTGGGTCGCCGCGCTGCGTTCTCACCCCGCCGACCGTTAACTCCCGCTTGCAGATAGTTCAATTTTCCTGTATCCTTATCGCATATGAACGACGCCACTATTATCGTAATCAGCATCCTGTTGTTTCT
>BQMV01000201.1 GCA_022181005.1 Anaerolineaceae bacterium
CCGGCATACGAGATAAGGCCACGTGACTGGAGTTCAGACGTGTGCTCTTCCGATCTACGCAACATCAAAGCTTTTGAGCAAGCCGCAGGCGTGGACGTGATCGTGGACGATACGCCAGACTCGGTAACGATTTCATGCTTCGATTCGGTGCGCCGCGAGATCGGACGGCGCGCGCTAGCGAAATTAGTATTGGATGGAAGGATTCATCCCGCGCATATTGAGAAGATCGTAGAAGATGAGACGCGAGCGGTGGATAAGATCATCAACGAAGCGGGCGAGCAAGCTGCGTTTGAAGCGAATGTTTCAGGGTTGCATCAAGAAGTATTGCGCATGATGGGGCGGCTTAAATTTCGCACATCGTATGGGCAAAATCAACTCGCGCACGCGGTGGAAGTCTCTAAACTGGCGGGCATCCTTGCCGCGGAGATCGGCGCAAATGTCGAATTGTCTAAATTGGGCGGCTTCCTGCACGACATCGGAAAAGCGATGGATCATAATCAAGACGGCACGCATGCCAAGCTTGGCGCGGAATTCTGCCGGCGGTACGGCGTCAACTCGATCGTTGTGAACGCCATTGAAGCGCATCATCATGAAGTGGATCAACTGACGGTTGAGGCGGTCATCACAGAGGCGGCGGACGCGATTTCTGGCGCGAGACCGGGCGCGCGGCGCGAAGACCTTGAAGCTTATATTAAACGTATCCGCTCGCTTGAAGAAATGTCCATGTCGTTTGAGGGAGTCAAGCAAGCGTTTGCGATTCAAGCCGGGCGCGAAGTGCGTATCCTCGTCAAACCTGATGCGATTGACGACCTCGCTTCAGTGCGATTGGCGCGCGATGTGGCGAAGAAAATCGAGGAGACCATGCAATATCCCGGTCAAATTAAAGTGACCGTCATTCGCGAAACGCGAGCGACGGGCATCGCAAAATAATCGAAGAACCGCGCCTAAAAGGGCGCGGTTCTTTATATTTTCAGGGTATTTACGAACGGGTTGCTTCGCTTCTCTTGCGCGACCGTTGTTTCTGGTCCGTGACCGGGCAGTAGACGAGTGTCGTCGGGCAGGGTGAAAATTTGTTCGCGGATGCTTCTTTCGAGGGAATGCCAATCGCCGCCGGGCAGGTCGGTGCGACCGACGGAGCCGGCGAAGATCAAGTCGCCGCAAAAGCAGGTCGAAGCGGAAGGAACGTATAAGATACAGTGACCGAGCGTATGCCCTGGCGTAAAGCGAATCTCGAACTCTACCGAGCCGAGTTTCATGGTCATCTTGTGTTCAAAATCAATCGTCGGTTCAGGACCCGGGTCAATATCGAATCCGAAGGCTGCGCCGCCTCCGCCTGCGCGCCACAAAACGTGATCATTGGGATGCAACGCTGTCAGCGGAAGCGGATTTAACGCATCGGCAATTTCAGCCGCGCCGCCGATGTGATCGAAATGCGCGTGCGTGTACCATAAATGACCGATGCGCCAGCCGCGTTTGCGCGCGGTTTCCAGAATAGTAAGACCGTCCCATGCAGGATCAATAACCGCCGCTTCTTTCGTATTTGAGTCGGCGACGAGATAGGCGTTTGTTTGCACAGGTCCGAGCGTGAAGGGTTCGATTTCGAGCATAGAGCAGTCTCCGCGGCGCTGAAATACAAATGAGCGCGTTGTATCGTCTCCATTATGCCATATCTGACTTCAACTCAAGCGTTCTCTTCCACGCGTTGAATAAATTGCAACGCCGCCTCGAATACTTGTCGTCGCGCCGCGTCGCGTGTGACGACGTGTCCCGATCCGCTGACTAGGAGCGTTTCTGTCTTCGCTGCGTTGACCAGCAGCGCTCGAATTTTTTCCATGTTGTCGGCTGGCACATAATCGTCGTCTTTGGAATGGATCAGTAAAACGGGCGCTTGCGCATCTGGCAACGTTGCGCGCATATTGGCAAGCAGTTTCTGCAATTCCGCCGCCGATCGAATGGGGTTTTGCGAGTAAGAAATATGATCGCGATAAGCGGCTTGATCGAACCAGCCGCTGCCGGGAGCGGCGCTGCCTTTGGGCGCATAGCGTTTGAACGCGCTAAGAAGACGCAGAAGCCAAACTGGATAATTGAACGGCA
>BQMV01000202.1 GCA_022181005.1 Anaerolineaceae bacterium
ACGTTTTTCGGGCCGTTCATGTTGCTCGTGGATTTGCTCTACATGATCAACCTTCTCCTTGACGGCGAGTTCGGGCCACAATTTGCCTTTTTCCGCGGTGGCGCAACTCCCTGCGCCGTATGCGACGGTCTTTGTGTCGTCGTACCAAGGCGGATTAGCGATTAACGCGCCGCCCTCGATCCAAGCCATGTAATAATCTGGAGTGAAAATAAAATCGATCTCATCTACAACGCGTTCCATGCGGCATAGATCGGGGCGCAGATGAAGCATGTAGGAAGTCTCCAGTTCGCCGGCGTGTCCCATTCCGCCGATCGACGACGAACGGTGTTTTGTCAGCGCTTCTGCGCCTAGCCGCCCGGACGTATGAAGCCATGCTGTCGCACAGAAAATGCGACGATGACGTTCGCCAGCGTATTTCACAACATTGACTAAGAATGACATGTTGCCGCCATGTCCGCTCATTAGATAGAAGCGATCAAATCCTCGTGAAGCGAGTAAGTCAATTACTGCAACCCAGAAATCTTCGAAGGCGCGCCCGCCGGCGTTTAACGTGCCGGCAAATGCGGCGCGGTGTGTGCTGACCCCGTACGGTATGACCGGCAACGTCCAGCAACGCGCGGGAGACGCCTCTGCCGTCTTGGCGGCAATTGTATTTATAATAACGGTATCTACGCAAAGCGGGAGATGGAATCCGTGCTGCTCCGTATGGCCGATAGGCAGTAGGATGACTTTGCCGCGTTCTGAATCGGGCGGTAGAAAATTTTTTTGAGCAGGGGAGGGGAGGCGCAGAACGGATGCCGACTGATTAAATAGAAACGCGGATTGCGGATCAATTCCCGACGGAGCAAGACAATAGACTTGAGAGAAGCCGTCATCGCGCAGACTGTCGAGCAGATTGAGAACGTATGGAAAGAAGACGCGCTCCGGCAACTCCAGCCCGCTTCCATGCCAGCCAAACGGAAATTGCGGCAATAACCCTACGCGCGCAGGGTCGCCCAACTGATTTGCGAGACGATGAAAATCGTAGCCTGAACCAAGCGGTAAGATTAAGGGCGTATCGCGCGGCAAATCTGCGGCTTGATTCCAATATAAAGTTTCGTAATTGAAGAAGGCGGTCATTTTTGTCTCTCGTGAATTGCGTGTAGCCACTACTCACGCAACACTATTCACACAACATATCACTAAACAAAATCTCTCCGAAAGTACTCCGCGAAACTACGCTGCGAACTGCCTTGTAATTCAAGCGGCAATCGCCTTTTCCTAACTGAAAAACTACAGTAGAATATTTAAGATACGCTCAAACGATAGCGCGCCATCTCAACACTATAGATAACTTAAAGGAGTAACGATGAGAAACAATCTGCGAGCTTTTATTATTATAACCATATTGGGATTAATCATATCGGCATGCGGCGGGGGAGCGCCTACTGCGAACACGGACGGACCCGTAACCTCCGTTCCTGACGCAACAGACGCCGCTGTGTTGCACATCGGTTGGTTAGGCGTGCCAGACACGCTGAATCCTGCCTACGCATTCCTTACTGAAGCCTATAGCATCTTCGACCTTGTCTATTCGCCGCTAGTGACCGAATCTCCGTCGGGCGAGTATGTAGGCGCGCTTGCAAAAGAATGGAGCGCGTCCGACGATCACTTGACTTGGACGTTCGCGTTGAAAGACGGTTTGAAATGGCATAACGGCGAAGACTTTACCGCCGACCAAATGGCTTGGGCAATTAATGCGGTCATAGCGGACCCTGATGGTTGGGCGGCGCTCTCCGGTTACGTTGATGGCTTCAGCGAGGCGACCGCGCCGGATGCGAAGACCGTTCAAATTGTCACAGAATATCCGATCGCCAACATGGAATACCGGTTGTCATTCTTGTATGCTGTATACCCGCCAGACTTTGAATCGTTCGTCAGCCCCGAAGAATTGCAGAATTTCGTCAACGATCATCCCATCGGTACAGGCGCGTTCAAAATGAATGCGTTCGATAAAGATAGAGGCGTGCTGATCTTGGACGCTAATAAAGAATACGTTGGCGGCGCGCCTT
>BQMV01000203.1 GCA_022181005.1 Anaerolineaceae bacterium
AGCCGCGATTGGGGCAAAATAAAACGAGACGTCCGCCGGGCTTCAGCGTTCCGATCTATCTCGCAAATGGCGGCGCGGTCGTCTTGTACATGTTCGATCACTTCATGGCTGAGAATCAGATCGAAGGTCTGCGATGGAAGCGGGAGGAATTCTCCGGCTGCGTTCAGAATATGCGGCGAATTGATCTTTGCTTCGCGGGCGCGCTCGAAGTCGTATTCCAGCCCGATGACAGCGCCGCCGAAAGAGGCGAGGCGTTCGACGTACATGCCTACGCCGCAGCCGTTTTCGAGAATCATCCCGTTGAGACGCTCTTCCGCAAATTGTGCGATCATTGCGAGGCGGCGTTGCTGCCCCGCCCGCCAAACGTACGAAGGTTCGCCGCGTAGAGCGGCTTTATCGAAGTTGCGTTGCGACATGGCATAGATTATATCTTGCATCTTTTTATTCCTCGTGCTAAAATAGGGACGTAGGTGAATTAAGCGGCACGCATTGGAAAGTGGGCTGACCCCCACTTTTTTGTTTGAAATAAGGAATATACGGAGTAATTGGCATGCCTAAGAACGAATTTGCCCTCGCCTTCAATGAAGTGTTGGAGGAAAAACAGCTATCCAAAGAAATTATTCTTGGGGCGATCGAGTCCGCCATGGCGTCAGCCTATCGGCGGGCTGTTAACGCGTCTGCCGCTCAACACGTGGAGGCGAAGATTGACCCGGAGACCGGTAAAGCGCTGATCTTCGCCGAGAAAGAAGTCGTTGAAGACGTGTTGGAACCGAAGACCGAAGTATTGCTCGAAGAAGCGCGCAAGGCGAACCCTGAAGCGCAATTGGGCGATATGGTCGTCGTTGAAACCACTCCCGCCGATTTTGGACGCGTCGCCGCGCAAACTGCAAGACAGGTGATTCAACAGCGCATTCGCGAAGCGGAACGCTCGAATCAGATGCAATACTTTGAGCGACAGGTCGGCGAGATCGTTAGCGGCGTGGTGCAGGCGACGAATGCGCAGGTCACTACGCTTGGGCTGGATATGAAGGCCGAAGGCATTTTGCCCGCCAACCAGAGAATCCCCGGCGAACGCTTTAGACAACATGAGCGCGTCCGTGCGGTGGTGTTGGAAGTAAAGGACGGTTCGCGCGGTCCGCAAATCATCCTCTCGCGCGGACATCGAAATTTTTTGCGTCGCCTGCTTGAAAATGAAGTTCCTGAAATTTATCATGGCGTAGTTGAGATCCGCGCGATCGCGCGCGAACCCGGCGCGCGCGCCAAAGTGGCTGTGATGGCGACGCAGGCGGGCGTGGATCCGGTCGGCGCGTGCGTGGGCATTAAAGGCGTGCGCATTCAAGCCATCGTCAGAGAACTGCACGATGAGAAAATTGACATCATTCAATGGGATCAAGACCCGGTTGTTTATATCTCTAAAGCCATCAGCCCGGCGCGAGTGAACGGCGTGTACGTTACGGAAGCAGAAGGCAATAAGACGGCGACGGTCGTGGTCTCTGAAGATCAGTTGAGTCTCGCCATTGGGCGCGATGGGCAGAATGCGCGCCTTGCGGCTAAATTGACCGGCTGGCGTATTGACATTAAGTCTATTACCGAGGCGGCAGGCGATGCGATTCAAAAATTGCAATCCGATCCGACGTTCGCTGAGATGCTGCCTGCCGCTGTCGAGTTGATTCCTGCGGTGGAAGAGATCCTCGCCAAAAAGGCGGAGAATCGTCCGATCACGCCGGAAGAATACGCCTCGCTGAGTCAGTTTGTAGACCGGGTCGAGAAGCGTACAATTCGGATCAAGGAAGAAGCCGCGCGCGCCGAAGAACAAACGACGGAATCTCAGCTCGATATTCCGACCGCCGCCTTTGGCATGTCGCTTGAGCAGGTTGGCATAAAAGAACATACTTTGAACATTCTCGTCGAAGCCGGCTACGATACGGTCGGAAGTTTGATGGCCATCCTCAAAACGGACTCGAACCGCGTGCTTGGGTTGCCCGGCATCGGGCCGAAAGCGATGCAGAATATCGAAGAAACGCTCGCT
>BQMV01000204.1 GCA_022181005.1 Anaerolineaceae bacterium
GGCGTGGCGAAGTCTGCGACTTCAAACGAATACTGGTTAAGTTTTCCGGACTGAAAATTCGTTTTCTCAGTCACAAGAGGACGGCGAAGCACGTCATAGATCGTAGTCATCTGTCTCTCCTATCCTAAAGCCGCCGCCAGAGCGTCCAACGCATTCACGGGGAGCACTAACTTATCGTAGCGGAACAAATCGCGGATGTTAAGATAGCCCACCAACAATACTTTCGTGTCTTGAAGGTTGCTCGCCGACCGCGCAGTTGTTTCATACGATTGATCTTTCTGCGGCATGACGATCAACGCGGTAGATTCCCCAACCAACGCGTTCAAAGCCTGCGCCATAACGCGCGTCTTTACGTCAGTCAGATTGAAATCGTCTACGACAACCACGCTTAATTCTTTCGCTTTAGCGGATAGCGCCGAACGAAGCGCTGCGCGCCTCATCTTTTTGGGCATGCGTTGTTCGTAACTGCGCGGGTGCGGAGTATGGATACGACCGCCGCCCACCCATTGAACGGCGCGGCGCGAACCCTGACGAGCGCGCCCTGTTCCTTTTTGCTTCCATGGCTTGGCGCCGCCGCCAGCCACTTCGCCGCGCACTTTGGTATCGTGCGTGCCGAGACGCGCGTTTGCCATTTGGCGAACATACGCCTGATGCATCAGGTCAACATTAATTGGAGCTTCGAAGATCGCGACGGGAAGTTCCACTTCACGAAGCTTCTTGCCCTCGAGGTTTAAAACGTCTACTTTCATCTTATCATTCCTCACGCGCCTATTGCTTACGCGCCTCCTTGATCACCACCAAGCCGCCTTTGCCGCCAGGCACTGCGCCGTTCACGCCAAGCAGGTTGCGCTCAGCGTCCACCAGCACAATTTTTAGAGCCTGCACGGTAACGCGCTCGTTGCCCATTCGACCTGCGCTGCGAGCGCCTTTGTACACGCGCCCAGGCGTTGTGCCGGAGCCGCGCGAACCGGGAGCGCGATGACGATCAGATTGACCGTGGGTCTTAATGCCGCCGCTGAAATGATGACGTTTCACTGCGCCGGCAAATCCCTTGCCTTTGCTCGTTCCAACTACATCTACGCGTTCGCCAACGGCGAACGCATCTACAGTGACCTTATCGCCAATGTTCGCCGCTTCTTTTGTACGGAATTCGCGCAAAAAGCGGAGCGGTGGAAGTTCATTAGTTTTTAAGTGTCCCAGCTCGCCAGAAGTCAACTTTTTCGGATGGCTTTCCCCGAATCCTAATTGAATCGCAGCGTATCCGTCGCGAGCGTGATTGCGAACTTGCGTAACGTAACATGGCCCAGCTTCGATGATCGTCACAGGATACGAGACGCCTTTCTCATCGAAGATCTGGGTCATGCCAATCTTCTTTCCGATAAGCCCTTTCAACATACTCAATTTTCTCCTTCAAAATAATTTACGAGACTGTCAGCCCGGGCTTGGGCTGCATCATCTCCAGACAGCGCAGTAAACGACCCGACGAGACCTTCAGGTTTTTTGTCGTCCCGAACGGTATCGTTCTTGCGCCGGCGAAAATCGAGAGCGGATAATGTAACTACAGATTCCGCTCTCGAAGGCGACCAATTATATTTTTATTTCAATATCCACGCCCGCTGGCAGGGATAAACGCATCAACATATCAATCGTCTTCGAATCAGGATCAAGAACGTCAATCAGGCGATTGTGCGTGCGAATTTCAAAATGTTCGTGCGAGTCTTTATCTATGAAAGGCGAACGACGAATTGTAAACCGTTCTTTCTTAGTTGGCAAGGGCACGGGACCTACGACATGCGCGCCGCTTCGTTCAGCGGTTTCAACAATTCGCTTCGCGGTTGAGTCGAGCACGCGATGGTCATAGGCTTTCAAACGTATACGGATTTTCTGTTTCGCCATGCCTTTACCTATTCAATGATCTTGGTGACGACGCCAGCGCCGACGGTCAGACCG
>BQMV01000205.1 GCA_022181005.1 Anaerolineaceae bacterium
GGTGCGCGTTGCCATTTGCGTCCGCGCGTTGCACATGGACGATGGCGACGTCGGGGTTCAATGCCGGCACGACGACTATGTCTGCGCCTCCGTAGGGATCGCGAATCTGCTTGATGTTGGGATTGGCAGTTTGCAGGTCGGTTGCGCCCGTTTGATTCATAGGGAGGAAAGGCAGACCCGCTGCGCCGGCTTGCAAGCGCGTGATCATCCCGAAGTGCGAATATTCTTCCCACTCTAATTCTCCCCGTTCGATCGCCGAGCGCACGATGCGAAGCGAGCCTACGCCTGGGTTTCCCATATAAGAAAAAATAACTTTCTTGGCGCATCCCGCCGCGACCATCTGATCGTAGATCAGGTCGGGCGTGGCGCGCGCGAGCGTGAGATTCTTTTTGCCCTGCCGAATAATTTCGTGCCCGGCGGCGAACGGGATTAAGTGCGTGAAGCCTGCCGCGTACACTGTGTCTCCGTCGTGTACGAAATTGGCGATCGCTTCGGGAAGCGAGATGAGTTTTGTCATTCCTCTTCTTTGCCTTTCAATAATCGTTTCAGCCATTCAAACCTGCCGCTGGCAGACGAGGGCTTCCTGTATTGTGCGCGGAAAGCAAACGCAAGAATAGCGAGAATCATGCTCCAACAGAAATATTGCAAGGCAGACGCGCCGGCGGAATCGGCTAGCAGGAAGTAGACCAGCAGTCCGATGGCAAGCAGAAGAAAGAACGTCCCGATGCGATGCATCAGTTCTTGACTTGTGTATTGTTCAGGATCGCTCATGTTGAATCAATATCCCTCTCCTTATATATAAGGAGAGGGACGGCAGTTGATTAGCGTTACTTGCGAGACTTCGCTTTCTTTCTAGGCGCTGTTTTAGCAACCTTCTTCTTAACAACCTTCTTGACGGCTTTCTTCTTTGCGGGGCTTTTGGGGGTAAGTTTGATCAGCGTTTGAATTTGTTCGTGCATATATAACTGCACATAGTAGTAACCGCCGCCGTTCTTACCGCTTGCGCCGGAGCCTTTCCATCCGCCGAAAGGTTGGAAGCCAGGCCATGCGCCGGTGGTCGCGCCTTGCGGACGGTTTGCATAGGTCACGCCGGCTTGGATGTTGTCGAAGAACCATGCAGTCTCTTTCGGCGAACCATAGAAGCCGGCAGTCAGGCCATAATTGACGTCGTTGGCGATACTCATGGCTTCATCGAGATTCTTCACTTTGCCGATCGTAGCGATGGGCAGGAACATTTCGTGCTTCCATAAGCGATGCTCGAAGGGCAAATCTGTGACGAGAGTTGGTTCGCAATAGTAGCCTTGGTCGTACATGCCGCCAGATTTGACGTGTCCGCCGGTAAGGAATTGTCCGCCGGCTTGGTTGATCTCTTCGGTATAAGTTTTGAATTCGTTGTACGCGCCTTTGTTGATGACGGGTCCAATATATGTGGAGTGTTCGGTCGGGTCGCCGATCGCAAGCGCGTCTACTTTACTTTTGAGTTTGGCGAGCAGTTCATCGTAGACCGGCTCCTCGACCAGCACGCGCGAAGCCGCTGAACATTTTTGCCCCTGCAAGCCGAAGGCGGAGCGATAGATGCCTGTCGCCGCATCTTCGAGATTTGCATTGCGCGAAACAATGGCGGGGTTTTTTCCGCCGAGTTCCAAGATAATCGGGCGGACGTAACTGCGATTCGCAAAATCGCGATGAATCTTCATGCCTACATCGTACGAACCCGTGAAGGTCACGCCGTCTACATGAGGGCTGTCTACGAGAGCCTGCCCTACGGTAGAGCCGGGGCCGGTCACAAAGTTGATCACGCCGGGCGGGAAGCCTGCATCACGCAGGCATTCTATAAAGAGA
>BQMV01000206.1 GCA_022181005.1 Anaerolineaceae bacterium
TCGGCGGCGTACAGTTCAACCGTCACGCCGTCCGCGCCGACTTCCGTTCCGTCAAGCAGCGAGTTGTTATTCGTATCAAACCACACGCGGTTGCCAAGGCTGTAATAAGCAACGACGTCTAAAGTGTCATTGGTCGGGTCGTTGTTGGTGATTCCGCCGTCAGAAGTGATTGCGCCGCTGGGAATAATATTCAGGTAGTTGCCGGGGCGCGTGCTGAGCACTTGGACAGTTATTACACAGGTATCGCCCGGATCGCCCAATCCTGCCAAGCCGCCGCCGCTTAATGTGATATTTTGATCGCCTGGGTTTGCGGTAAGCGTACCGCCGCAAGTGTTCGTTGCGCTCGCAGGATTAGCGACTTCCAAGCCATCCGGCAAAGTACCGGGTAAACCGTCAGTTAATCCCATGTTGACGACCGGAATCGTGCTTGTGTTTTTGATGGTGATCGTCAGCGTGGACGGCTGGTTAATAGATACGCTGCTAGGATTGAATCCTTTTGTGACGCTTACGCCCGGCAGGTTAGTGAGCGAAGCCGCCGTGGGATCGGGGTTGGTCACTCCATTGAACGTAGTGACTGCTCCGTCGGGGATTGTATTTGTGCGATTCGCATTAACGGACATGACAACGCGCACGGTGAGCGTACAGGTTGAATTCGGCGGCAAGACTCCGCCGCTGAAAGAGAAGGCTGAATCGCCCGGGTTGCCGCTCAACGCGCCGCCGCAGGTCCCGGTGTTGAATACGACCGGGTCGGTGAGATGCATGCCGGGATCCATGTTATCGGTGAATGCAATGCCGGTCAGCGCCGTATTTGCATTGGGGTTGATCAATTGAACGCTCATGACGGAAGAAGCGCCGCCATACACCAGCACAGGGTTGAAGCCTTTGACGATGCCGATGCTCATGTTTTCAATGTAGAGGATCGCCGATGCGCTCGTTTTTGGCTGGATCGTAACGCCGGTATCCGCAACGGTAGCGCTGACGTTGGCAACCGGAATGTTATTAGTGTGCTGGCTCGGCGAGTTAGGAGTGCTATCGTTACCGACAACGTCCACCGTGATGGTGCAGACGCCCGGCACATTGCCTACCTGAGCGGGGACCGTGCCGTTGCTCAGGCTAACTTGATTGCTGCCAGGGTTTGCCGTGACCGTTCCGGCGCCGCAGGTCGTGGAATAGTTGGACGGCGCCGCGACACGGATGCCATTTGCGACGCTGCCGGGTAAGGTATCCAGCAATGAGACGTTGGTCAGCATTGAATCGGTCGCATTTTCCAGAGTGATCGTCATTACCGATCTTCCGCCCGCCTGCACTCTCGTCGGATAAAACGCCTTGGAGACGTTTAGACTTGTCACGCGGATGTTCGCCGTAGTCGGGTCTGTATTCGTGCGTCCTTGGTTGGTGGTAATGGCGTTGGCGGGAATCGTGTTCGCGTACAGGCCGGGCGTCATCGAAGTGACCGAAACGTAAACGCTGCAATCTGCGCCTGCGGCGAGTACGTTCGCCGTGGTATTCGAGTAATGGATGGTATCCGAGCCGGCAACGGCGGTCAACGTCCCGCCTGGGCATGACTCGGACGGGGCAGGGGCAGGAGGCGAGGCAACGATCAGACCCGTCGGCAACGTGTCGGTGATGTCAATTGCGGAGATTGAAGTGTCTACCGGCGCGTAAATTCGAATCCGTAGGCGGCTGTACTGTCCCGGTGAAATAGGATTCGTATCGAATGTTTTTACGATGCGCACCGGTGGGAGGTTGCTGGGATCAATAACCGTCAAGTCGGGGTTGGTGCTGAATGCGGCGTGTCCCACGCCTTGGT
>BQMV01000207.1 GCA_022181005.1 Anaerolineaceae bacterium
GGGCAATGATGGTATGGACGGTGGGGGAGATATTATCCGGGCGTCGGAACGGGTGATTTTAGGTGGAGGGTTGGTCACACAGGTAGGCGAACATCATGAAATGATCGCTTCCGGCTGGAGCAACCGAACGCCTTGGAATACGCATCGCGAGGAGGACGAAGAGCGGCTCAAGATCCGCTATGAGACGATGATCTCTCAATTAAAGAATCGGGAGAACGCGATCTTTAATGTCCATGTGCCGCCGTATAAATCTGGTTTGGATGAAGCGCCTGAACTGGATGAGAATTTGCGCCCGGTGTTAGCGGGGCAGGCGCTTAAACCGGTTGGCTCGACGGCGTTGCGCGAGATGATCGAGCGCTATCAACCATTGCTGGGTCTACACGGACATATTCACGAAGGACGCGGGGCGACGCGAATCGGAAAGACGCTGTGCCTTAACCCGGGCTCCATGTACGAGCAGGGCGTACTGTTGGGAACAATTGTGAAACTTGGAAAGAATAAGATCGAAAATTACGCATTAACTTCAGGATAACTTTACGAACGTTTATGGGTTGTAATGGGCGTCGCTGGCATAACGCGGCGATGTTTGCTTAATTTCAATGTTGAGGAGATGGCGTAATGAGCAGTTTATTTGTCCGTAAGGCAACCGGCATGGTGCGTTCGTGGTCGGTCTTTGACGCGTTCGTCTATGCGTTTTTTTCGATCAATCTGATAACGCTGGGGCTGTATAGTTTTAGTCAGATGTATTATTTCGAAGGAGGCATGGTCAATGCGTTGATTGTCAGCGCAGTGTTCATCTTTTTCGAAGTGATTGTATACGCCAGCATGATCGCTATTATGCCGCGTTCGGGCGGAGATTATGTTTGGCAGAGTCGTATCCTTGGCGGCGCGGTGGGCTTCATCCTTGCGGTGACCGGCTGGTGGTTTATTCTGTGGCTGTGGGTCCCGTTGTACGGCGATATGTTCCGGCATATCGTGCTTGTGCCGATCTTGGGAATCTTGGGCGCGCAGAATCTAGCGCTGTGGTTTGCAGAAACGCAGAACGGCGTCTTTGCGTCGGCGCTGATCACGCTGGCGATCGTGAGCGGATTCATCACGCTTGGCATGAAGACGTATGCGCGCATTCAAAAATTCTCGTTCTACGGCGGAATGATCGGTTTAGCGCTGGTGATAATCCTGTTCCTGACCGGCTCTCATGAAGCGTTCAAAGCGGGGTTAGACGCTAACGCTACGGCGTTATTCGGCGCGGCGCCCGGCGTGTATGACGCTACTGTTGAAATTGGCGCGGCGAGCGCGACCACTCCGTTGGTAGGAGGCGGTATCGGTTTAGGCGTGTTTCTCGTCCTTCCATATTTGGTTTTCTTTAATTTATGGCCCAATTGGGGCGCCACCTTATATGGCGAAGTGCGCGGCGCGACGGATTTCAAACGCAACGTGGCTGGTATGGGCTGGGCGCTGGGCGTGACAACCCTGCTCGGAATTGGATTGTTGTTCGCAATCGCTAAAACCGTCGGTTGGGATTTTTATGTGCAGTCCGGCGCGGCGTGGTGGAATTACGCATGGGGCTATACCGATGTCGCGCCGGCTTTGCCTGTTTGGCCCTATCCTGCGCTGCTTGCCGCTTTCCTGACCTCCAACCGACTTATTCAATTAATCGTCGTGGGCTTGATGAGTCTGTGGTGGTTCGGTTGGTGCGGAACAGTGTTCCTCTCCTCTACGCGCGTGATCTTTGCCACCGCGTTTGACCGTTTACTTCCGGAGATCGGAAGAGCGTCGTGTAGGGAAAGAGTGTAGATCTCGGTGGTCAGC
>BQMV01000208.1 GCA_022181005.1 Anaerolineaceae bacterium
TGCTCCCGCGACCACCGACATCTACCCTCTTTCCCTACACGACGCTCTTCCGATCTAGGACGTGCAGCAACTCCTGCGCAAATTTGGCATCGGGCGCTTTTTCGATTTCGCGTTGACTTCCGCCGCATGCGGTTACCGCAAGCCGCATGCGCATATCTTCGAGTTAGCGCTGTCTAATTGGCGCTTCCTTCCTTCCGAGACAGCCATGATCGGCGACAACCTCAACGCGGACATTCACGGCGCAAAAAACGCTGGACTGAGGGCGATCTGGATCAAGCGACGCGCCGACTCGCGCGAGGCGACTCAGCCTCAAAGTTTGCCGGACGCAGTCGTCTCTACGCTGGCAGAAATCCCAGCCGCGCTCGACCGATTGCAGATTCGATAATCCATGACGCAGAATAAATCTTTGCTTGCTTATGCCGCGCTCGGCGCAGGCGTATTGGCATTAAGTTTATCCGCCATGTTCATCCGCTGGGCGGACGCGCCAGGTCCCGTTACCGCATTTTATCGCGTTTTCTTTTCTCTCTTCTTACTGCTGCCATTCTTCTTACCGCGCGCCAAACAAAATCCGCTGACGCTAACGCGAGCAATGTGGTTTCCTTTATTCGCAGGTTTCTTTTCCGCAGGCGATCTCGCGCTATGGACAACCTCGCTCGCATATACAACCGCATCGAACGCGACATTGCTGGGCAACACCGCCCCGCTCTGGGTCGCGCTGGGAACATGGTTGATCTTCAAGAGAAAACTCAATAGCGTATTTTGGCGCGGGCTTGGGTTTACGCTAGCAGGCGCGCTGTTAATCATGGGAACCGATTTTCTGCTGCACCCACGTTTCGGCATCGGCGACCTAATGGCAACCTTTACGGGGGTTTTCTTCGGCGGCTACTATCTCTTCACCGAAAAGAGCCGCGCACGCTTCGATACGATTAGTCACATTTGGTTCGTAGGCGTTGGCGCCAGCGCAGGGCTGTTCGTTGCCAACCTCGCAATGAAGCATCCGCTTAGCGGGTTCGATGCGCGCACATGGTTTATATTCCTCGCTTCCGCCATCGTCTCGCAGTTGATCGGCTACATGGCGCTGGCATACGCGCTCGGACATTTGCCGGCTTCCGTCGTTGCGCCAACAATGGTTTTACAACCGGTCGCTACGACGATTTTCGCCGTTCCTTTGCTCGGCGAAATCCCCACGATCTGGCAGGGCGTCGGCGGCGTAATTGCGTTGACCGGCGTTTACATCATCAATCGTTCCTATCAAAGGACGTCGCCCAAAACTCCCGGCGTATAAATTCTCTCTTCCACAGAATCCCAAACGACGCAAACATTATGCGCTTAATATTTACCTCTTTCCTTGTATAATCTCCGCATGCCCGATCTCTTCGACCACGCCATGCAAGAACGCATGAAATCTGAAGCGCCGCTCGCCGCGCGAATGCGTCCGCGCGCGCTGGAAGAGTACATTGGGCAGGATCATATCGTCGGCGAAGGGAAGTTGCTCTGGCGCGCCATCAAGACCGACAAGTTATTTTCATCCATTATTTTATGGGGTCCGCCGGGCACAGGCAAAACAACTTTAGCGCAAATCATCGCCAATACAACGAAGAGCCGCTTCGTCACCATTTCAGCGATCCTCGCCGGTAAAGCGGATTTGCGCGTCATCATTGACGAAGCCACCGAGCGCCGAAAACTGCACAATGAACGGACGATCCTTTTCGTGGATGAAGTCCATCGCTGGAACAAAGCGCAACAAGACGCGCTCCTGCCCCACGTCGAGGCGGGAGTCGTTA
>BQMV01000209.1 GCA_022181005.1 Anaerolineaceae bacterium
AACGCGAAGACGGGTTCGTAATCTATGCTAAGTAAAACTCTAGGCGAAGTTGACATCGGGGAGAGATTGTACTTCACGATGCAAAACATTGGGCAGTCATTCGCTCAACGAACAGCTGCCCAATAATTCGATTAACAAACTCGCTTTATGCAATATCATTCCGTGCCCTTTATTTCCCCTTGCCGGTCACGTCCCAACGCCGTTCGCGCTGTTCCTCCTCTCGAATATTGCGGAAGCGCGCTTCGAGCAGCCCAGTGCGTCCCAAATAACCCAGCAGTTGGCGTTGATCGTCTCGGCTTACTACAGGCAATCGCCCGATATCGTGCCTCAACATTCTGGAAACCGCGTCTTTAAGCGGCTCGTCTGGAAAGGCGACAATGAGATTGCCGCTCCCCGCCTCTAACACGGTGAGGTTGCCAGCGGGATCGGTTTCTAACGCGCGGACAATATCATTGCGAGTAAGGATGCCCACCAGCGCGCCCTTCGCATCTACGATTGGAGTGCCCTGTCGCCACGCTACTTGCGGGTCGCCATGCGCGATTCGCGCTGAAAATTCAGCGACAGTGGCAACGGCAGGAATTGTAACCGGGTTCTTATCCATGACCTCGCTCACGCGCGTTAATTCGAAAGGATCGACGGAATATTCGCGTGAGAGGTGATGTCCGCGCCGCGCCACTTTCTCGGTCAGGATGGACCGCTTCAAGAGCAAAATGGTTACTGCGTCCGCCAAGATGCAGGCGAATAAAAGTCCCGGCAATACGTTCAAATCATGAGTCAGCTCAAGCACAAAGATCATCGAAGTCAGAGGCGAGCGCATAGTCCCACCCATGATGGCAGACATGCCGATAAGCGCCCACAAGCCGGCGTCGCCATAGGGAATCCATTGCGAGAGGAACGCGCCAAGCGCGCCGCCCATAATGAGCAATGGCGCAAGCACGCCGCCTGATGTGCCGGAGCCCAGCGCAATGGACCAAACCAACGCTTTAACGATCAGCAAACCAAGGACAGCCGCGCCGATCAGTTCGCCGCGCAGCAGTTGATGAATGATATCGTAACCTACGCCCAATACGCGCGGGTCGATCAACCCGCCAACGCCAATCGCGAGCCCGCCCAAAATGGGCCACCACATCCAATGAATTGGCAGTCTCTCAAAAAGGTCTTCGAAGAAATAGACAAGCATTGTCAACATCCCCGAAGCCAAACCTGCCGCCACGCCGATGAGACAAGCGATCAGCAGCGCCGAGCCGCCAAGCGCCGCATGCGGCGCAATGGGAAAAATAGGTCCCTCCCCAAGGATGCCCACTCGCACGGCTCCCGCGACTGCCGCCGCAAGCGCCACAGGGATGAACGAACGCGGTTTCCATTCGAATAGAAGCAATTCCACCGCCAGCAACACTGCCGCTACCGGCGCGGCAAAGATGGCAGCCATGCCAGCCGCCGCACCCGCCACGAGAAGCGTTTTGCGCTCCGCCGCAGTAAGCTGAAAAAATTGAGCGAACAGCGAACCGACTGCGCCGCCGGTCATGATGATCGGTCCCTCCGCGCCAAACGGACCGCCCGTACCGATTGAGATAGCGGATGAGATCGGCTTTAACACAGCAACTTTAGGTTCCATACGGCTGCCGCCGATCAAAATCGCCTCTAACGCCTCCGGGATGCCGTGTCCGCGGATCTTCTCAGACCCGTAGCGCGCCATCAGCCCAATGATAAGTCCGCCGACGACTGGAACGAGAACCGCCCAAATTCCCATGTGATTCCCCTC
>BQMV01000210.1 GCA_022181005.1 Anaerolineaceae bacterium
GAGATTTTAAATGTGCCTGAATATCATGCATGGCTCAAATTCCTTACTACGCAGCTTTCTCGCCGATTGTGTTACCGCGGAACGTGCGCGTCGGCGCAAATTCGCCCAACCGATGACCGACCATATTCTCAGTGATATAGATCGGCACATGGCGGCGTCCGTCGTGTACGGCAATGGTATGCCCAACCATTTGAGGGAAGATCACGCTGGCGCGACTCCACGTGCGCAACACTTTCTTCTCGCCTTTCTGGTTCATGGCTTCGACTCGCTTCAACAACTTCGGTTCCACAAAGGGACCTTTTTTCAATGATCGTGACATGCCTACCTCAAATCCAATTAACGATTCTTCTTGCTTCGACGGCGCACAATATATTGGTCGGTCTTCTTATTGCGCCGCGTTTTATAACCCAAAGTGGGCTTGCCCCACGGGCTCTTGGGTCCCGGTAAACCAATCGGCTGGCGCCCCTCGCCGCCGCCGTGCGGATGGTCGCGCGGGGTCATCGCTGAACCGCGAACGCCCGGGCGAATTCCTCGATGACGGTTGCGTCCAGCTTTGCCAAGTTTGATGTTGCCATGATCGAGGTTCCCGACCTGACCGATCGTCGCATAACACGTTTGGCGGATAAGCCGCACTTCGCCAGAAGGCATACGCACTTGAGCGAAATCGCCTTCTTTAGCAAGCAATTGCGCCGAGCCGCCCGCTGAGCGCACCAATTGACCGCCGCGTCCTTCCTGGATCTCGATGTTATGGATCATGGAGCCGACAGGGATGCTCGAAATGGGCAACGCATTGCCGGAATGAATTTCAGCGTTGGCGCTCGCCAGAATTCTATCGCCTACTTTGATGCCGGTTGGCGCGATAATATATCGCTTCTCTCCGTCCGCATAAAATAGCAAAGCCAAGCGCGCTGTTCGGTTCGGGTCATATTCAATCGCCGCCACCTTGGCGGGAATATCGCGTTTATCACGCTTGAAGTCTACAACGCGAATAAAGCGTCGGTGACCGCCGCCGCGATGGCGGACGGTGATGCGTCCGTAGCTATTGCGCCCTCCGCTCTTGCGTAAAGGAACAAGCAAAGAGCGTTCCGGCGTGGATTTCGTGATCTCATCGAATGTGTAGCCGGCGCGCCCACGCGTACCCGGCGTAACAGGTTTATACTTTTTTACGGGCATTACTGCACCCCTTCGAAGATTTGAAGCGTTTGTCCTTCAGCCAGCGTCACAATCGCTTTTTTCATGCTATTCTTACGAATGAGCAAACGACGCCCTCGTAACCGGCGACCGCGTTTGGCTGGAGCGTTGATAATATTCACGCGCGTAACCTTTACGTCATAGAGCGTTTCAACGGCGTCCTTCACCGTTGTGCGCGTGGCGAAGTCTGCGACTTCAAACGAATACTGGTTAAGTTTTCCGGACTGAAAATTCGTTTTCTCAGTCACAAGAGGACGGCGAAGCACGTCATAGATCGTAGTCATCTGTCTCTCCTATCCTAAAGCCGCCGCCAGAGCGTCCAACGCATTCACGGGGAGCACTAACTTATCGTAGCGGAACAAATAGCGGATGTTAAGATAGCCCAGCAACAATACTTTCGTATCTTGAAGGTTGCTCGCCGATCGCGCAGTAGTTTCATACGACTGATCCTTCTGCGGCATGACGATCAACGCGGTAGATTCTCCAACCAGCGCGTTCAAAGC
>BQMV01000211.1 GCA_022181005.1 Anaerolineaceae bacterium
CCGAAGAGCAACGACGCTACCCACGAACCGATCGGCGACCAGTTGCCGAAGATCATGGCGGCAAGCGAAATGAAACCGCGTCCGTTGGTGAGCAAGGGTTCAAATGACGGCACTGATTCGATCGTGAAGTATGCGCCAGCCAAACCAGCGAGCGCGCCGCCGATCACCACGTTGATATAGCGCATTTTGACGACGTTGATGCCGACCGTGTCTGCCGCTTTGGGGTGTTCTCCCACGGCGCGCGTTCGCAAGCCCCAACGCGTGTTGAAGAGCACATAATGGGAGATGAAAACAAGAACGATGGCGCTGATGGCTATCGGGCGTTGATCGAGCACTGAATTGATTGCCCGAACGATCTCTAGACAACTTGTCGAACCTCCGCAAATGGGAGCGAACATTTCTGTGAGGGGGACGTGGATATTAAGCAGGTTGCCCGGCGAGTTGGGGATATGTCCGCCGAACGCGCTGCCTTTGCCGAAGAAGAGTTGCCGGTTCAGGAATCCGGTCAGACCGACGGCGAGGATGTTGATCACGGTCCCGCCGATGATCTGATCTACTTTATATGTGACAGATAGCACGGCGTGGAGCAAGCCCATCAACGCGCCCGCGAAGATCGCTGCGATCAGTCCAGTAAAAATGCTGGGCCATTTTTCGAAGCCGAAGACGTGATACATATAGATCGCGCCTAACCATCCGAAGAAAGCGGCGGTTAACATCATGCCTTCAATGCCGATGTTGACGACGCCCGCGCGCTCGCAAAATACGCCTGAAAGCGCGCCGAGCGTGAGCGGCGTGGCGACGGCGATGGTAGTGGCGAGCATACTAGTAATCGTAAGGATTGGCGGCGATTTGGAGATGCCAACCATTACTACCGCGCCGAAGAGGACGGTGATGATTAGAAAAATAAAAGTGTATCGTTTCCAGTCCATAGCGTTTCTAACCTCCCCAGCCTCGTGTGAGAACGATGCGTTCGCCTTGCGTTTTGATTCGATAAAGATATCGGATAATTGCATCCGCCGCGACAAAGAGCAAGATCAGCGCTTGCAACATTGAGATCAAGTCGACCGGCATTTGCGTAAGGAACTGCATGCGCGTCGCGCCGTTGCGCATGGCGGCGAACAAGATGGAGGCAAGCACAACGCCTAATGGGTGCGATTTGCCTAATAGGGCGATCGCGATCGCGTCGAAACCGTAGCCGAGCGAGAAGCCTAATTCATGCCGATAATTTAACCCCGTCACTTCGACCGTGCCAGCCAGACTCGCCAGCATGCCCGAAAGCGCCATCGTGAGGATGATAATGCGCTTGACGTTGACGCCTGCGTATTTTGCCGCGTCTGGGTTAAGACCAACAGTTTTTATTTCAAATCCCAGCGTGGTTTTGCTAAGCAGCCACCACACTGCGAATGCAACGACCAGCGCGAGGATGAAGCCCCAGTGTACGCGCAGTCCGCTGAAAATAGGAGCTAGGCGCGCGCTCTCCGCTACCAATGGCGTGCGCGAAATCACGTTGGTCGGGCTGGGGTCTTTCATCGGGCCGTTGAGCAGGAAAGAGATCGTATTAAGCGCGATGTAGTTAGATCGGAAGAGCGTCGTGTAGGGAAAGAGTGTAGATGCCGG
>BQMV01000212.1 GCA_022181005.1 Anaerolineaceae bacterium
GGTGAAGACTCGAAGCGCGGCGTCGAAATCGCCATTGACGACAAAGGCGGCAAACTCTTCGGTAATGACATTTTGTTGACCTCTGAAGACGCCGGTTGTACGCCTGAAGGCGGCGCGACCGCCGCTTCCAAACTGGCGACCGACACCTCCATCGTCGGCCTCGTCGGCTCCACCTGCTCGGACGAAACCGCTGGCGGTATCGCGGCGATCACCAAAGCCGGCTTAACCACCATCTCTCCAGCCAACACCCGCCCGTCCTTGACCAGCCCCGATCGCGGTCCTGACTACGACGGCTACCTCCGCACCGCCCACAGCGACGCCTTCCAAGGCAAAGCCGTGGCTGAATTTGCGTACAACTTCCTCGGCGTTCGCAAAGCCGCCACCATTCACGACGGCTCTGTATACGCTCAGGCGCTCCAACAGGTCTTTGTAGACAACTTCAAAGAACTCGGCGGCGAAATTGTCGCTCAAGAAGCGGTTGCCAAAGACGCTACGGACATGAAACCTGTGTTGACCACCATCGCGGCGAAGGGTCCTGAATTCCTGTACTACCCCGTCTTCGTTGCCGCGGGCGGCTTCATCACCGCGCAAGTTCGCGACGTGCCCGGCATGGAAAATGTGAAACTCGCCGGCTCCGACGGCATCTTCTCGCCCGATTTCTTGAAATCGGCGGGCCCGAACGTCGTCGGCGTGTACCTCTCCAGCCCTGACTTCAGCGCCTTCACCGGCGACTACGCCGGCTTCCTCGAGAAGCACAAGGCGAAGTACGGCGGTTCGACGCTCTCCACCTTCCACGCGCATGCGTACGACGCTGCGAACATTCTCTTCGCTGCGTTGGAGAAAGTCGCCGTTCAGGAAGCGGACGGAACCATTTATGTTCCGCGCAAAGCTCTGCGCGACGCGGTCTATGCCACTAAAGATTTCGCTGGCATCACTGGTAATTTGTCCTGCTCGCCTACCGGCGACTGCGGCGCTCCTGTGATCGCTGTCTACCAAGTTCAGAGCGATGATCCGGCCAGCTGGAATCCTGCCGATGCCGCTAACCCGAATCCCAAGAAAGTCTGGCCCTAAGCCCGGCGTTCAGTAATGTAGTAAAGAGCGGGGCAGTTTCACCGCCCCGCTCTTTTTACTTTATTTCTTCAGTGAGGAGATCTCATGCGCACGAGCATCAGTGAACGCGCGCTGGACGCAATCGTTAGCGGAGTTTTATGGGGATTCCGCATTTTGATCGTTCTAGCAATTGTTATAGGAACCGTTCTCGCTATCCGCGCGGGAACATATACAAGGGCGCAATGGATTGACTTCGTGATCTTCGGCGTCGCTCAAGGCTCAATCTACGCCCTAATCGCCTTGGGTTACACCATGGTCTACGGAATTTTGCGCATGATCAACTTCGCTCACGGCGATATTTTTATGACCGGGGCGTTCGGCGCTTACTTCACGGCGACTTGGTTAACAAAGATCGGCTTTACCGACCGCTATCCCGTTCTAGGATTAATGATCCCTATTCTTGTCGCTATGATTATTGCGACTTTAATCGCCATGCTGGTCGAACGAATCGCGTATCGCCC
>BQMV01000213.1 GCA_022181005.1 Anaerolineaceae bacterium
ATTTGCAAATTGAATCGCTTGCAAGCCGTTTGAGGCGATGGCGACTACTTCCACATCGTCAATTGCGGCAAGCATCAGCCGCGTATTACGGCGTGTTTCCTGAACGTCGTCGGCAATCAATACCTTTAATCTTTCTCGGTTATGAAGATCTGGCTGCGCCATTTTCTATCCTTTTGATTAAACTGGTTGACCCGGTTGCTTGCGAGAATTAATGCTTTCGTCGCTTGAAGGAGTTGCTCATTTTGATCCGTATCGGCACAATAAGACAAACATATTTTTATCGAGCAATTGACTTCAAGTATAACCCGGCGAAAGGATTTGGCTTACGACGTCTCCGTTTCGGCTCGTAATGAATCGGTCCAGTGAATTCCCTCTCTTGCGAGGAAGTATGCGCCTAATAACGTGATGGGAAGCCACAACGCGACATGCAGCGCGAGCGTATAGCCGGCGGCTGTGGCTTGATCTACGCCATAGGCGGCGAGGACAGCGATGCCGGGCGCGTCAAACGTGCCGATGTAGCCGGGGGCGGAGGGGATGGTCGTCGCCAGATTCACAATGCCGTTCATCAACATTAGCGCGAAAAAAGATACTGTGAAGTTGAAGGCGTGCATTACGAACCAATATTTACCCGTTTCCAGCAGCCAGATGACGACTGACGTGAGAAAGACCATTAACACATTCCATGGCGAACGAAGAGAGGCGAGGCCATCGAGGAATTTATTCATCAGGCTGACGATGCGTTCATGTAATCGCTTTGGGGTAAAGCGAACAATGAACCACAATCCAATTTTTGCGGTCGTCTGCGGGAACATTGCCGCCGCGAGGAAAACGATNNAAATCCCAACATCACTACGCCGTCGAAGATGCGCTCGACGATGATGGTGGCGAGAGAGGCGGACACGGATACGCCCTCTTTACGCTTAAGGACCACAGCGCGCAACACTTCGCCGGCGCGCGCGGGATAAATATTATTGCCCATGTAACCGATAGTTGTGATAGGGAACATAGTTTTCGTGGAAATTGTCTTGATGGGTTTGAGCAGGTAGTGCCATCGCCATGCGCGCGCCCACACGCCCACGAAATATACCCCTACGCCGGGCGCCAACCACCAATAGTTTGCTTTTTGCACCGCGTTCCAGAAATCGGTTAATTGTAAGCCGCGCAAGGCGAGCCAGATGAAGAGAGCGCTGATAAACACGCCCAGCCAGAAATGCCATTTTTTCATACGCAGATTCTATCATGGGGATGAAAAGCGAAAAGTCGAGGCGGGTCGGGAGGCTATCTTCCGTGAAATTTGATAGAATAAAACTATGCCGATCGAGATTTCTGAACGCGTCGCCTTCTTGAGGAAGATCCACCTTTTCTACGGGTTGGACGATGAAGAGCTTACGCATTTAGCGCAGGAAGTGGAGGAACTTTCCGTTCCGCAAGGGGAGGTGATCGTCAAACAGGACAGTTTAGCCGACCAGTTTTATATGATTTATGACGGGCATGTGCGCATTGTCCGTAAACAGGATGGGAAAGAAGTGCAGCTTGTACAACTGGTTAAAGATGATTATTTTGGAGAAATGGCGTTAGTTTCTA
>BQMV01000214.1 GCA_022181005.1 Anaerolineaceae bacterium
CTGCGTTGACCAGCGCCGCGCGAATTTTCTCCAGATTGTCGGCTGGCACATAATCTTCGTCTTTGGAATGGATCAGTAAAACGGGCGCTTGCGCATCTGGCAACGTTGCGCGCATATTGGCAAGCAGTTTTTGCAATTCAGCCGCCGATCGAATAGGGTTTTGCGAGTAAGAAACATGGTCGCGATAAGCGGCTTGATCGAACCAGCCGCTGCCGGGAGCGGCGCTGCCTTTGGGCGTATAGCGTTTGAACGCGCTAAGAAGACGCAGAAGCCAAACTGGATAATTGAACGGCAACTGAAACGGCGCAGACATGGCGATCACCCCAGTCGCCGCTAGGCGCGTAGACGTCAAGAGCGCGAGAACGCCGCCCATCGAAAGCCCGCAAAAGAAGATGCGGTCTGAAACGCCGCGCAAGAAGTGATAGCCGTCTTCCACAGAAGCGATCCAGTCGGTGTAACGCGAGCGGATCATGTCTTCGGGAGCGGTGGCATGCCCGGTCAATCGAATGCCCAAGCAAGTAAATCCGCGCCCGTTCAAGAATTCTCCCAACTCGCGCATTTCTTTTGGAGTGCCTGTGAATCCGTGAATCAGTAGACAAGCGGGCTTGCCCGGGTCGCCCGGGAAAAAGAACGGTTCGGCGGTAGGAATAATTTGAGGCATATGCGGAATTATAGACTATCTCTCGTGCGTTAACGCGCCAAAAACCCGATGGCTCTGCGCACAAAGAGTAAGTACAATTGCGATATGAAAATTACGCTGTTCGTTCCTGTAGTATGTTTTCTCACTGTCGCCGCTTGCGCGCCTCAGCCGCAAAGACCTTCTGTGCCTCTCTCTTCGATGGATACGGCAACGCTTGTTTCTGCGACCTTTACCGCCGTTCCTTCGCCGACTTTCACTGTTACGCCTTTGCCTACGCGCGCCTTTACGCCAACTGCGACCGATACGCCGACGCCAACTGCGCTTCCTACTGTTGAAAGTTTATCCGCTACGGTCAATGCGGATAAACTAAGCTGTCGTTACGGACCCGGCGCTGAGTATCTTTATCTTATTGCCTTTAATCGAACCGCAAAACTTAAGCTGATCGGGCGCGCCGATGCGAACAATTGGGTCCTGGTTAGCAATACAGACAGTCAAAACCGAAGCGCGAATTGCTGGGTGAATAAGAAATTTATCGACGTTCAGGGCGATACGCTCGCTTTGAGCGTCGTATATCCCGGGCTGGCGCTTCCAGTTTCGCCGTATTATCCCGGACCGAAGTGGGCAAGCGCCAAACGCGATGAAAATGGCAAAGTGGTTATTTCATGGGAGCCGGTTCCGATCAGCCCGGGAAAGTATGAAGATGAAAATATGCATCAGTACATTGTTGAGGTGTGGCGCTGCGAGGCGGGGAGGACTATCTTTGAAACGCTCGGTTCTAACGAGCCATTTATTACGATCAATGTAGATGAAGCCGGATGCGTTGCGCCTTCATGGGGACGCGTTTTCGTGCAGGAAAAGCACGGCTATGGCGGACCTGTTGAGATTCCCTCGCCCCAACCGTAAGTAAGTA
>BQMV01000215.1 GCA_022181005.1 Anaerolineaceae bacterium
GACAGACATCGGCACGTTAGCGAAAGTGAACGTACGCGAAATAGCGAAGCGTGGGGAACGAGCGGTGGATGAAATTCTGCCGGAATTGAAAGATTTATTCTCATGGCAAAAACGAGCGGCGCGCGCGCTAAGGCTTTGGGAGTAGACCGGCATGGAAAAGAGAATCGCACTGGCGCTTGGCGGCGGCGGCGTCAAGGGTATTTCGCATATTGGAGTTTTGCGGCGGCTTGAGCAGAACGGCTTTACAGTCCAGTCGTTGGCTGGCACGAGCATCGGCGCGCTCGTGGGCGCCTTCTATGCGCTGGGATATGCGCCCGACCATATCGAGGAACTATTCGCCAATTTCAGACAATCGCAACTGTATGGGAAGGTAAAAGGAGAAGAGCCTTCTCTGCTTGGATTTAACGGGCTTGCTCGTCGGTTGAAGGAACTAATCGGCGACCGAACATTTACCGACTTGAAGATCCCGTTTGCGGCTACGGCTACTTGGGTGGAATACGGTAGAGAAGTCTGCCTTCGCGAAGGCTCGCTCATAGAGGCGCTTCTCGCTTCGATGGCGCTGCCGGGTATTTTCCCGATGAGATTTATCAACGGCATGGGATTGGTAGATGGCGGCATGTTGAACCCGGTCCCGGTGAATGCGGCGCGCGCGCTGGCTGCATCGGATACGCCCATTGTCGCGATTCCGTTGACTGCGCCGCTCGGCGTTCCAGCGACGATGGAGCGGATTGTCCTCTCACGCTTTATTCCGCGCTGGTTAAACGAACGCATCAAACGGATGAGGCTGGTTCGCGCGGCGGATGTCTTCTTTCTGACGCAGGATATGATGAATCGCGCCAACACGACGCACCACCTTGAAGCCTCTAAACCGGACCTCGTAATTCGTCCCGCTGTGGCGCATTTGAATACGCTTCAGAGAGTGGATGCGCGTGCGATTATTAAGATAGGCGAAGAAGCAGTGGAGGCTGCCCTACCGCAACTGTTGAAATTGTTCAATACGAATGCGGCTGCCCAAGCCCGAGCGGACGTTTGACGGTGAAGCGTGATTTAAGGAAGTATGCGCAACAGACGAATATCCGTCTCGGAGCGGGAGCGTTCTTCCTGCTGTTTGTGATCGGCATTGCGTTGATCTATGCGATCTATGGCGCGGGCGCGGCGCTAATGGGCTTGCTGTGTCTGGCAGGCGCGCTAGTTCCTGTGGCGCTGATCTTTTTATCTTTTGCTTTTTTAGATTGGATACAAAAACGTGCAAACTCTGATTGAAACTGAACTGATTTATTTCCATGACTGGACGTTGCGAGTCCGTTCCACTGAACGCCCGGAGCGTCTGTTGTTGTTGCTTCACGGTTATACCGGCGACGAGAATTCAATGTGGGTTTTTGCGCGCGGATTGCCCTCGCGCTATTGGATGATCGCCCCGCGCGCGCCGCATATCGCCGAAGGAGGCAGTTACACATGGCGTCTGCTTCAGCGTCTCGATCCCTCGACCGGTTCGAGGCAGGATTTTGGCAAACCGACTCTCGAT
>BQMV01000216.1 GCA_022181005.1 Anaerolineaceae bacterium
GATGCGTAAAATCTTCTTTATTCTATTCATCCTTGCCCTAGCCGCGCCCATGCATACGCAAACCGCGCAAGCGCAATCCGATGAGCCGGTATATATCGTCCAAAGCGGAGATACCCTCTCCGCAATCGCTGCGCGCTTCAACATCTCGCTCAACGACCTGATCGCGGCAAATCCCAGCGTGGACCCGTACAACCTACCTATCGGACAGGAACTTATTATTCCTAACCTGCCGGGCATCAGCGGCACGCTCTTCACCGAGTTTATCGCCTACGGCGACACGCTGCGCAGTCTAATCCGCAGGACGCAAGTATCTGCCGAGAATTTAAGAAAGCTCAATCGTCTGACCAGCCCCGGCGAACTCTATGTGGGCGTCAGTTTAATCCTTCCCGTCCAAGACGGACAAAAATCGCTCAACGCGCACTTTACGCCTGTCGCGGGCGAATCGCTCTTCGAACTCGCCATCTTGCAGCAAAGCGATCCGTGGACGCTCTCCACATTAAACCAACTCGCCGGCACATGGGATACGCTGCCCGGCGATACGTTATATTCTTCTTCCGCCGAGAATTCTCAAACTATCGCAAACGGGCTGCCATCGGCATTTTTAAACGTTGATATTTCTCCGTTGCCCTTAAAACAAGGCGCAACCGAAACAATTCGCATACAAGCGAAAGATGACGCCGCGATCTCCGCCGCATTGATTGACGCGCCGCTTAATTTCTTTCCGATGAACAACGAACAAGTCGCGCTGCAAGGCATACCCGCCATGCAACAGACCGGAATTTATCCGCTTCGCATCGAGGCGACGCTTCCTACGGGAGAGGTTCAATCGTTTGAGCAAATGGTCATCGTCGCCTCCGGCGAATATTTAAGCGAAGAAATCGTGCTTAACGAATCCAGCACGCTCGACCCCGCTGTGACAGAGCCTGAAATGCAAAATCTATCCGCGCTCATGTCGCCTGCCACACCCGTCAAACATTGGAGCGGAAACTTCATTTCGCCGGGCACAGATCCAAATTGTCTCACCTCGCGTTACGGTACGCGCCGGCTCTATGAGGTTCTCAACTCAGACATTAAACTGGAAGGTTTCCATTCGGGGCTTGATTTCTGCGGCGGCGAAGGCTTGCCTATCGTCGCCCCAGCGGCAGGCAGAGTTATTTTCGCCGCTCCCTTAATCGTGCGCGGCAACGCGACCATTATTGATCATGGCTGGGGCGTCTATAGCGGCTTCTGGCATCAGTCTGAGATAGACGTCGCTGTCGGCGACCTTGTCGAACAAGGACAAACAATCGGTTTAGTCGGCGGCACGGGTCGCGTCACAGGCGCGCACCTGCATTGGGAGATTTGGGTCGGCGGCGTGCAAGTTAACCCTTTGGATTGGCTCAATCAAACTTATCCGTAAACGGATTATCGGGCAAAGATTAATATTTTCGGTAAAACGCTTGACCATAACGCACATTTGTTTTACTATTGGCGCTTAAATGCCGCGAGAAACCTCACTGAGAG
>BQMV01000217.1 GCA_022181005.1 Anaerolineaceae bacterium
GATCAGACGCGCTGACGGGATTTCTCAGCGTATTTTCAACGCTTTAAGAAAAAACCTCGGAGTTGTTAAAAACGCCGAGGTCGTTTGCTATCTTATTAACTCAAATCATATCCTTCCGGCAACCAACAACATAATACAAGCTCTCTCGCAGCCTTGACCTCGTCCATTCTGCCAAAGCGCGTCGTATGCGGCGCAGATTTGACGACCTCGGGCGCGGTCTTCGCCTCCTCGGCAATTTTAGTCATCGCGTCGGCAAAAGCGTCGAGCGTATCTTTGTTCTCCGTCTCGGTTGGTTCGATCATCAGCGCCTCAGGGACGATGAGCGGAAAATAATTCGTAGGCGGATGAAAATTGTAGTCCATCAGGCGTTTAGAAATATCCAGGGCGCGCACATCCGAGCCTTCAAAGCGTCCCTCTGCGACGAATTCATGCATACAGATGCGATCATAGGGAATCTTATAGATATCGCGTAATTTTACCTGCAAGTAATTCGCATTCAGCACCGCATATTGCGCGATGTCTTTTAACCCATCAGGACCTTGCATGGCAATGTAAGTAAACGCGCGCACCAGTCCGCCTCCGAAATGACCGTGGAAAGTTTTCATGCGTCCGATCGTTTTTGCAGGTGTGATAAATCCGTACAACGGAGGCGTCTCATCATCGCCCTCTTCAACAATGCCGACGAGCGGGTCGGGCAAGAAATCTAGAAGACGTTCCGCCACTCCAACGGGACCGGAGCCGGGACCGCCGCCGCCGTGCGGGACAGCAAATGTCTTATGTAAATTGAAATGCATCACATCAAAACCCACATCGCCCGGGCGGACGATGCCGAGCAGCGCGTTCAAGTTCGCGCCGTCGCCATACATCAAACCGCCGCATCCATGCACCAGCGAGATCACTTTTTCGACATTCTCATCGAACATGCCGAGCGTATTTGGATTGGTGAGCATCATGCCGACGACCGTATCGTCGCATGCCGCTTCGAGCGCGTTCAAGTCTACGTTGCCGCGCGAGTCGGATGGAATTGTGACAACGGTCATGCCCATCATCCCGACCGAGGCGGGATTCGTGCCATGCGCGGCGTCGGGGATGAGCATCTTCACGCGCTTATCGTCGCCGCGCGATTTATGGTAGGCGCGCATCATCAAGATACCGGTAAATTCGCCTTGCGCGCCTGCCGCAGGTTGCAACGTTACGCCGGCAAAGCCTGCGATCTCTTTCAGCCATTCTTGCAGTTGATACATCAACGTTAGGTTGCCCTGCGCGGTTTCAATCGGTTGCAGCGGGTGCGTGAACAGAAAGCCGGGCAATCGACATACATCTTCGTTTATCTTCGGGTTATATTTCATCGTGCACGAACCGAGAGGATAGAAACCGCCATCCACCGAATAATTGAACGAAGAGAGGCGCGTATAATGGCGAACCACATCCGCTTCGGCGAGTTCGGGAAGCGGCAGTTCAGAGCGCAGTAAATACGGCGGAGGCGCCTCCATAGCAGGGACGTCGGACC
>BQMV01000218.1 GCA_022181005.1 Anaerolineaceae bacterium
GCGGGCAGTTTACTAATTTTCACAAACGGCAACTTTAATTTTCGCGATTGGACCATCGCTTCCGCCTTCTTTCTGGTGATTTTCGGGCTGCAATTGCTCTCATCAAAAACCGCGCGACGCGCACTCGACCGCACGCAAGCCAGCCGCGACCAATACCGTTCCTTGCTGGAGAGTTTACCGGCAACCGCTTACATCAGCGAAATAGAAAATAGCGGCGCGCTCACATACGTTAGCCCTCAAGTCGCCGGCCTTTTCGGCTATACACGAGACGAGTTCCTCAACGACTCGCATCTATGGAAGAAGATTCTTCATCCCGACGACCGCGAAAGAATACTCGATCAAAACAACGTCAGCGATGCAACGCAAAGCGTACGCGAACGCGAGTACAAGCTGATCGCAAAAAACAACCAAATCGTCTGGGTGAACGATCAAGCGGCTCTAATTAAATCAGGAGACGGAGTTCCGCTGTATTGGTTAGGCGTGTGGACCGATATCACCGGACTTAAACAAGCGGCGCTCGAACAAGAAAACTCAATCGTCGCGGCAACGAGCCGCGCCGTCCAATTACAAACTGCCGCAGAAGTTGCGCGTATATCCTCCTCTATGCTCGACCCGGAAGAACTTCTCACTACGGCAGTCACGCTTATCCGCGAACATTTCAATTACTACTACGTCGGTATTTTCTTATTGGACAACGAGAATTCTCATATAATCCTCCAAGCCGGCACCGGGCACGCCGGCGAACAAATGATAAAGGAGAAGTACCAACTGGAAGCCGTAAGTTCTTCAATGATCGGTTGGTGCGTGGTACATCAGAAAGCGCGCATCGCCCTGGACGTGGGAGCGGACGCCGTTCACTTCAAGAATCCACTTCTTCCGCTAACTCGCTCTGAGATCGCCCTACCGCTCATCTCACGAGGCGAAACGCTCGGCGCCATGACCATCCAGTCCGAGTTTCCTTCCGCTTTTTCAGACGCCGACGTCATAGCCTTACAAACAATGGCGGATCAGATCGCCAATGCCATCAATGCCGCACAATTGCTTTCCGAACGTTCCGATTTAATCGGCGAGTTGGAACGTAGAAACGCCGAATTGGAACGCTTCGCTTATACGGTCTCGCACGACCTCAAATCGCCTCTTGTAACAATTCGCGGCTACATCGGCTTTCTGCAAGAAGACGTGAACAAAAACGACATACCGCGCTTCACAAAAGATCTATCCAGAATCGCCAGCGCCGCAGATACAATGCAAAACCTGCTAAACGACTTGCTCGAACTCTCGCGTATTGGGCGCGTAGCGCATCCATTTGAAGATATTCCATTTAACCAAATAATCCATGATACGTTGGAACTGCTTGCCGGCTCGTTCGATCAAACAAACATTAACGTAGTCGTTCAAGATAATCTGCCCATCATTCATGGCGATCGAATCCGCCTGCTTGAGGTGACGCAAAACCTCCTCAAC
>BQMV01000219.1 GCA_022181005.1 Anaerolineaceae bacterium
CAGCCACAGACCCAAGCCTGGACGATGACAGTTATGACGACAACGAGCCGCTTTTTGACCTTTCGAGCAGCAACAATACGCAATGGGTTTATACTGCTTCCACAAAATTCTATGACCCGGATCGCCCGGACGCGCCAGGTGGATGGTCGCCTGTTTTGGAAAGAGCCGGTGACGTAAGCGCAACCTATGCAGTAAAAGAGAACGCGGAAAGCGGCGACGCTGCAATGGGTGGCATTATGGGATCGTATTACAAAAATGGCGCATGGCAGAGCGAGACTGGCAAGGCTGGCTGGATTTTGCAATGCCCGGGCGGGTTTAGCGAAGTGACCATGACGGGCAGAAAGTATTTAACCGTCACTGGTAGATTTCCCGCTAAGGCTGGTTTGCAGCGCAGCGCGGACGGCGCAACGTGGTACAGCGTGTATAACGAATCCGCGCCCGGCACGCTTAGCAGCTGGTCGTCTTTTACACGCACAGCGGTTTCAGTGGCAACCACAAGCAAGCATTTATTTTTTGGTTTGCAGGGCACGGTTACAAAAGCGACAAGTGCGCTGGCAATGATCGAGGGTTTGACTGGCACGGTCAAATTTTATACAACAAATCTACCCAGTGGCGCATTGTTGGGCGAGACTGGCAATTTTAGCCTTGACCTCGAATTTAGCAATAAGGAAACCAGCGACTCTATTTTGCTGGATTATCCAATGGTGCTTAACACAGCGGTTGATCTTGACGGGGAATTGTTCACGGTGACGTATGACGGCGCGAACATGAGCGACGCAATGCGCTTGAATGACGAGGGGCGCAGTGTGTGGATACGGCTTATCCCTGGCACGAACACGCTTGAGTTAACATCGCCAGACGCCGGCACGCTGACAGTGGATTTGCGCTGGTATCGGAGGCGGTTATGAGCCGCGTGCGCGTGTTTGATTTGCGAAACCGCGCCATTGGCGAATTTATGACCAACGTAACGCGCGGGTACTCCCTGAGTGGATCTATCATGTTACAGGGCGGGTTGAGTAGTACCGTGATAATCCCCACAGACGCGGCGCAAAAAGACTGGCTGCAATTGGGGCGCGTGGTTTACATCGAAGACGAAGAAGACCTTGTGCCTCCCTGGGCGGGCATTATTGATACGCCGTGGAAAGCCCTTGCGCCTGTGACCGCCGCGATTTACAACGCGGAATATATTTTTAACACGCGCTCGCCAGATACCGAAACTACCTCCAAAGGGTCATTTAAGACGGTGCTTACAAAATTAATCGGTCTTGTAAATTTATATGACGATTGTTTTTTACGGCTTGGGACGCTGGGCGCGCTGCCTTCCGGTCAGCGTGAATTGAAAATAACGCAGACCCCGCTTTGGGGTCATATTAACTATTTTGGCAAGCGCGAAGGTGTTGAGTTTTTAATTCGCCCGCTGTATGCCGAAAAAAAGCCGCTGTTTTTTTATTT
>BQMV01000220.1 GCA_022181005.1 Anaerolineaceae bacterium
GTGACTGGAGTTCAGACGTGTGCTCTTCCGATCTCTTGAATTAAATTAGGATGCGCGGGTTTGTATTCGTTCTTCGATTCGACGTTCCACTGATCGCCTGCCGCTTCATACCTGCCGCGCAGGTGGGTGATATTGATGGCGAAAATACCGGCGGTTCCGATCAGAATGATCGGAATGACGATTCCGCTTTGCCCCAGCGCTTGATTGCGGATGAGCGTATACCCCTTTTCAAAGTTGCGGTCGAGATAATTGATGATGACTTGTTGCGCCTTCAACTCGACGGGCCAGTTGAGACCAAATTGAAGTATGCCCTGAAGGCGTTGAGAGAACCCTAACTCGCCTTTTTCGTCTACCAGTGGGGTTTGGTCTAGGATTTTCATGCTGCTAGAATACGGGCGTTTGTTCTAAATCGTCGCGTTCGGCGTCGGTGCGGGTCGCGATGAACTCTTTCTCGCCCTTTTTCACGACTTGCGCCGCCTTATTCGCATGGAAGGTGCTCGCCATTAATTCGATGCGCTCGCCGGTGACGAATTGCGCTCCGTTCTTAAGACGTTCCAGCAGGTCTTTGCGCTTTATTAACACGCGATCTGAGAAGGTGAATCCGCGTCGTTCATACGCGCGCACCATCACAATTTGGTCGTTCTTGTAGCGTACCGCTTCGATGACTCCGTCTATTTTCTTTGCCATACGTATTGACTCCGAGCCTATTGTAGCATTAAATAAACGGTCGGAGAACGCGCAGGCCCGATTATTTTTGCGGCGCTTTAAGATAAAAACCGTCATCGTACGAGATGACGGTTTAGCGTGCGGATAAGTCGGGGCGCCGGGATTTGAACCCGGGGCCCCTTGCTCCCAAAGCAAGTGCGCTGCCGGACTGCGCTACGCCCCGAACTTATGACGAGTATAATGCGCCGGATGAAAACCCGTCAAGCGATAACGCGACGCGTATTTTCGACAATCGGTCTTTTATTCTTTACGGCGTGCGCGCCGTCCGCTTCAACTGCCCCGACGCCAATAAATATTGCGCCAACGGCAACGCAAACGCCGCCGCCCACTTTTGTCGTTCCAACCGAAACTATGACCATTGCGACGTTCGCTTGTCATCTGCAACCCGGCGTCGTTGAAACGGGAAGCCTCGACTCGACAACGCCTCCACAGGGGTTTCTCATCTATCTGCCGCCTTGCTACTCTGAGCAGACGGATCAGCGCTATCCTGTCCTCTATCTATTACACGGACAAACGTACAACGCCGATCAATGGATTCGCCTCGGCGCGACGGATAGCATGAACAAACTTTTGCTTAATCAAACTATCGCGCCGTTCATCGTTGTCTTCCCCGACGACCGCTATTGGTATACATCAGCGGGCGCCGGTTTTGGAGAGCGGTTGGCGGATCATTTAATTCCGTTCATTGACCGAACCTACCGGACTATTTCCACTC
>BQMV01000221.1 GCA_022181005.1 Anaerolineaceae bacterium
CGATGCTAAACGCAAATGCCGAGGCGAAAAGGTCTGAAGTGAATGTGAGAGATTGTCCGAATAAAGCGGCGGGCTGCCAGGCAGGTAATTGTATCTGCGCCGATGGGTTAGCCAGCCAGATGAATACGCTAATGAGCGCTAGCGTCCCTCCGCCTACGGCAATCAGCCAAGCGGCGCGGTGAGCCGGCAGGAAAATCCATAATAGCAGTACGGTGGCTGCGGCAAATAAAAGGATTCCCACGGTGACGAAAACGAACATGCTGATAATTTTATCAGGTTTACCCGCCCGCCTCTCAGAGAGTCAGAATGGAGCGATTGAGCGTGAAACAGCCGCTACGGCGGGGGCCAGCGGATGATCGCCGCTTCGGAGAATCCGTGTTTTTCAACAGTATACAGTTTGCCTGACGATGGCGCGCGGCAACCCGCTTCATCTTTGACTGTGTAGCTGGTTTGGAATTGGTCGGGATACGAATCAGTCCACCAAATGTATGCGCCGTTTTGGCAAACGAACAGTTCGAGCAGGTAGCCGCGGTCGTCGTCTTGAGTCATTACGACTTGATCCCAATGGATAACGACTTTGCCTCCATTGCGGACAGCGTACACGTTTTGCGGAGGACCGTAGCGATTGCTTCCGATAGATTGTAGATTTAATTCCTTATATTCGAGCGCGCTTACGTCGCCGGCTACGTCCACAACGGAGGGCGCAACCCAACAGAAGTAATTTAACTTATCAAATTTTACATATAGCCATTTGCTGTACAAAAAGCGCTGACGCACAGCGCCGACGTCGCCGGGGTATAAGTCTGCGGCGTGGAGATAGGCGACCGATGGACCGTATCTGCAATGCGCCTGCTTGTTAACCGTTACGACGGGAAACGCAAAGGTAGGCGTCGGCGTGATCGTAAACGTTGGGGTGATCGTTGGCGTGAAGACAGCCGTCGGAGTTGGAGTATCGGTCGGTGCGGGGATGAATGTAAACGTAGGCGGCGGAGAATCGGTCGGCGGGATGGCGCTTTTCGTCGCTGTTGCTGTCGCAATAGGGGAAACGCCGCAAGCGGAAAGCGCTAATGCGAATAGGATAAATCGTAATGGGTTCATCTGAATCCTTCCAGAAAAGAGACGATATTCTCGCCGAGCGCTTCGTTGTTGTAACCGCCTTCCATCACGATGACCGATGGAAGATTCAACGCTGCGATGCGTTCGCCGACCTTGCGAATGCCCGCTGACGAAACTTTGATCGCGCCGAGCGGGTCGTCGGCATAGATATCCATGCCGGCGGAAACGACAAGATAATCTGGCTTGCAGCGTTGGATGATCTCTACTGCGCGATCAACTACGCTTAAATATGCTTCATCGCCCGCGCCTTTAGGCAAAGGGAAGTTGTGATGGAAGCCCAAGCCCTTGTCTTCGCCGCGCTCTTGAGC
>BQMV01000222.1 GCA_022181005.1 Anaerolineaceae bacterium
CGCAGAGTTCGATCAGCCTCAGCGATTTGGCGGCTCTAGCGAATCCGTTGCGCGGCGCGGTTGAACCCGGCACCGAACCGGGATTGGAAGCGACCGCTTACTACGGTCCCCAATACGGACCAACCGCCTTCGGCGTTCACGCTATGGTCGCGGAAATTGATCCTGAAACGATGATGATCAAAATCTTGCGTTAT
This sequence comes from Anaerolineaceae bacterium, assembly GCA_022181005.1. Lineage (GTDB taxonomy): Bacteria > Chloroflexota > Anaerolineae > Anaerolineales > Villigracilaceae > Defluviilinea. The sequence goes on from BQMV01000222.1 coordinate 195, forward strand.
GTCGTCACCGAAGATTGTGGCACGATTTTGAATCCGCTTATTTTAGAAGGGCAAATTCACGGCGGCGTCGCGCTGGGGTTGGGCAACGCCTATTACGAAAAACTGCATTTCGACGAAAACGCGCAATTGCTCAACGCCTCTTTCATGGATTATCTGCTGGTCGGTTCGACTGAAATGCCGCGCATTGAAGTGCATCACCTTGAGACTCGTTCGCCGCTCAACGAATTAGGCACGAAGGGCGTAGGCGAGGCAGGCGCAATTCCCGTCCCGGCGCTGTTCGCGCAAACGATGGAAGACGCGTTATACGACTATAATCTAGAGATTAGAGAAACGCCGCTCAATCCCAATCGTTTATTTGAGATTGCGCGCAAGGAGAAAACGGCATGAAGTTGTCAGGCGAGTATGTTTTTGACGGTCCGCGCGAAGAAGTCTGGAAATTAGTGCGCGACCCCGAAGTGTTGATGAAGTGTATGCCCGGCACGCAAACCGTCAACAAAATCAGCGACTCGGAATTCACCGGCGAAGTCACAGTGCGCATCGGACCTTTTGCCGGCGTGTTCGCTGGGCGCGTCATCATCAGCGACGAAGTTGCGCCGCAAAGCTGCACATTAACCATCGAAGGCACAGGTAAAATCGGCTTCCTCCAAGGCGTCGGCGCGATTGAAATGACCGAATTGGAAGGGCAAAAAACATTGATGAAATACAGCGGCGAAGCGCAGATTGGCGGCAAGGTCGCCAGCGTCGGCCAGCGGCTGTTTGACACGGTCAGCAAGAGCATGATGAAGCAAGGGCTCGACACCCTGAACGGTTTCTTGAAATCAAACGCCGCATAATGGCGATTGGTGATTTTAGATTCGTATAAAATAGAAAGGAGGCATGCCTCGCATATCGCACAACTCGCTCTAACTGTTTTACGCATGTTCAATTACTCAAAGGAGAAACGAATGTTTAAGAGAAAAACCCTTACGATTGCAACGGCGCTGATGATCGTCGCTAGTTTGATTTTAGGCGCTTGCGCGCCGAAACCCGCCGCGACTGAAGCCTCCGTCGCCAGCGATGCGAAAATCGGCTTCGCCATCGAACACTTCAGCGTGATCGAAGGCACGACTTGGTCTGGCGCGCAAGATCGCGCCGGCAAGCGTCTGCAAGCGAAATATCCCAACGTGGAATATATGTATAGTGAAAACGTCGCTCCCGACCAATAGGTCCCGTTCACTGAGGAAAT
>BQMV01000223.1 GCA_022181005.1 Anaerolineaceae bacterium
GGAATCTCAAACTTAACCCAACCGATGCGTCGCGCCGCTGGACTGAAGATGAGATCGTCATGGCAAAAGCGACTGCCGAGCGCGTCGCCATCGCGCTGGAAGGCGCGCGCCTGCTTGACGACGCGCAAAAACGCGCGCAACACGAGACCTTTCTTTCAGAAGTATCCGCCAAACTCGGCGCATCTTTTCAAATGGATTCGATCCTACGCGATACCGTTGAGGAACTTGGGCGGTTCTTTCACGACACAACCGTCGCATTTCGCCTCATTGACCCTAACGCCTCAAGCGATCACGCGCATCGGGAGGATGGCTCATAGCCGGAGTTAAAAAATGAACACGCCTATAGAATCAAAACCTGCCAACCTGTTCGCCCGAATCTGGGCGTACCTCACGCAGCCACATCCCTCAGTCCACGAGATCGGCGAGCACAGGCGCGCGCAATTGCTCGCCGCGCTGGCGCTTGCCATGACAGTGATATTGATTCTGGCGGTTCTTGTCTCGCCGGTGCCATTATCAATCGGCGCGAGTTTCCTCGCTGTCAGTTTGCTCACATACGCATTAAGCCGCTCGCCTTACTACGTCGTCGGCATTTATTTCTTCACGTTCGCCGAAACAGCGGTCGCCTACATCATGATCTACTTCGGCGTTGCAAACAATGTAGACGCCGCCATTTCAAGCACCGTGCCGATCTCGCTAATTTTCGCCAGCGCTTTCCTGCCGCAACGCGGATTTATCCTTCTTTCTCTTTTAGCCACATTCGCCGCGGCAAGCCTCGGTTTCTACGCCGACCCGCGATATCTGACCGATACGCAATTGAGCATCCCCCGCACCGCCGGGATGGTCTTCTCTCTCTCCGTACTTCTATTCGGCGTGACGGTATTCCGCGACCGTATTGAACGAATGCGCATGCAACAGACCGAGAACGCAAACCGCAAACTTGAGACGCTGACCGCCCAACTCGAACAACGCGTAGACGAACGCACAAAAGAATTAAGCCGCGTCACTGAAGCGACCGCCCGTCGCGCGGCGCAGCTTGAAACAATCGCCGATGTATCGCAAGCGCTTTCGCGCATCAAAGACTCGCACGAGATTCTTTCCGTCGCATCGCAACTCATTAGCGAGCGATTGGGTTTCTATCATGTGGGCGTCTTTTTAGTCGATCAAAGTGAAACATACGCGATCTTACAAGCGGCAAACAGCGCCGGCGGGCAGAAAATGCTCGAACGCGGGCATCATCTCGCATTCGGCACGGGCGTCGTCGGTTTCGTTGCGCAAACTAAAAGACCGCGCATCGCTCTCGACGTCGGCGCCGACGCGGTTTTCTTCAACAACCCCGATCTTCCCAAAACGCGCTCCGAGATCGCCCTGCCTCTGCTCTCAGACGACAAACTTATCG
>BQMV01000224.1 GCA_022181005.1 Anaerolineaceae bacterium
GCGCGGCGATCACGCTCGAACAGCGTTCCGACGCGGATGAAATTCTGAACGTGTATTATTTGGAGACATATCATCGTTCGCTGGCGCTTGGAGAAGAGAACGCCGCCATCGGCGACCTACCCGCCGGACGATATCGTTTGGCGTTCATCTATAACGGAAAAATGTACGAGCGTCAGATTGAAGTAGAATCGGGGAAACGTACAGACGTTGTTATCATAGCGCGATAAGCGCAATGTTCGCGCAACAAGGAGCAAACATGGGATTGAAACCCGATCACTGGATTCGTACGATGGCGATTGAGCGGAAAATGATCGAACCGTTCGTAGACCGGCAAGTTCGGCAAGGCGTTATTTCTTACGGCGTTTCATCGTATGGATACGATGTGCGCGTGGCGGATGAATTTATGATCTTCACGAATGTCCATTCTGCGATCGTAGACCCGAAGAATTTCGACCATAAATCTATGGTGGAATTTAAGGGCGATGTATGCATCATTCCGCCGAATTCGTTCGCGCTGGCGCGCACTGTCGAATACTTCCGTATTCCGCGCAAGGTGTTGACGGTTTGCTTGGGAAAATCAACCTATGCGCGTTGTGGGCTGATCGTCAACGTCACACCGTTCGAGCCGGAGTGGGAAGGTTATGTCACGCTGGAAATCTCGAACACCACGCCGCTGCCCGCAAAAATTTATGCAAACGAAGGTTTGGCGCAAGTGTTGTTTTTTGAGGCGGACGAAGAATGCGAAGTCTCGTACGCGGATAAAAAAGGGAAGTATCAGAAACAGCAATCCATCGTCTTGCCGAAGTTGTGAATCAAAGAACTGTGAGCGTTACGCTCACAGTTCTTTGATGAAGCCCGCTATTGCTCGGCAGATTTATAACTTTTTGCGTCGTCCATGGCTTTTTGCACGTTCACGAGCGGCAACACAATTAAGCCTGCGATGAAGTAGAAGATCAAAGCGAGAATGCCGTACCGCAAACTGCCGAAAAGTTGATTCGCCAAGCCGAAGATCAGCGGGCCGGTCCAAGAGGTGCCGCGTTCGCTGACCTCATAAAAAGAATAGAATTCGGCTTCTCGTCCTTTGGGGATCATTTGGGCGAACAGACTGCGGCTGATCGCTTGCGAGCCGCCCAACACGAGCGCGATGAAAATTCCCAGTATGAAGAATTCCGTGACGCGCGATTCGCCTTTTAACCCGCCGTAGGCATAGATCACTACCGCCGCCCAGATGACGAGGCTGACGAGAATGGAACGTTTTGCGCCGATCCATCCCGCAAGCTTGCCCCAGAGCAACGCGCCTACGAAGGCTACGAACTGGAACATCAAGCTGATGCCCGTCAATGTTGCTAGCGGAAGCTCCAATACGCCGCGAATAAGAGGCGCGGCGGCG
>BQMV01000225.1 GCA_022181005.1 Anaerolineaceae bacterium
TTTAATGCTACTGTGACCACACAGATCTACACTCTTTCCCTACACGACGCTCTTCCGATCTCGTGTATTTGAAACCCGCGAACTGCCGCGTTATTTTGAACTGGTAACAGCCGTCCGTGAACACCTGCGCGACGCCCATTTGAGTGACGAATAGAAGGAGAGTTAAAAGTACAAAGCGTAAGGTTAAAAGTGAAACCCATTGTAACGCTCACTTTAACCTTTTACCTTTCACCTTTTGACTGAAAGAATCCTATGGCTCAGTTATCACAAAGCCTGCCCGTCGTCGATGAAAAGCCATTATCCGCCCGCCTGCGCGAGAATGTGAGCTACTACCTGCCCACCATCTTGGTTGCGGTTGGGGTGTTGGTCATTTGGGAATTGGTCGTCCGCCTGTTCAATATCCAGCAGTTTTTGCTGCCTCGCCCTTCTGCCATTTTGGAAGAATGGTGGGCGCAGTTTGAAATTTTCCTCTCCGGTCAAGGATCGATTCTGTTTCAAGCAACTGGCGCAACCCTCGGCTCGGCAGTCGGCGGTTTCCTGCTCGGCTGCGGAGCGGGCGCGTTCATCGCTCTCGTCACCCCCCGCTGGACGATCATCAGTCAAGCCTTGATGCCCTTTGCCATCGCCGCCAATTCCGTGCCGATTATCGCCTTTGCGCCCATCACCAATAATTGGTTCGGCATCACCAATCCCGTTTCCAAAATGACCATCGTGGCGGTGATCGTTTTCTTTCCCACTATGATTAATACCGTGCGTGGCCTTACAATGGTAGAGCCGCGCCAACTTGAATTAATGCAATCATACGCAGCCAGCCCGTGGAAAATCCTGCGGGCGCTGCGAATCCCCAACGCGCTGCCGTATATCTTCAGCGCCTTCCGCGTCGCCAGCGCCTTGAGCGTGATCGGCGCGGTGGTGGCGGAATTTTTCGGCGGGCCGCGTGCGACGCTCGGCGTTTATATCACCCAAGAAGCTGCTGGTTTTAACTTCGCCCGTGCTTGGACGGGCATCATCATGGCGTCGCTGATCGGTATCTCTTTCTATCTGGTTGTACTGTTGGCCGAGCGATGGCTTATGCCGTGGCACGTTTCGTTTCGCAAGAAGTAGGAACGTTAGCCGCTTCCGCCGCCAACTAACGAAGAATTATAAATGTATCGAGGAGGAATGCATGTCCAAGAGTAAATTATGCGCTTTGCTTTTGATTTTCGCCCTTATTTTGGCCGCGTGCGGCGGCGCTGCCACGCCAACAGCGACCTCCGTACCGCCGACCGATGTTCCGGCTGAGGCGGCTACTGAAGAAGCCAACGAAGCACCTGCTGAAGTTGCGACCGAAGAAGTTGTTGAAGTCGCCACCGAAGAAG
>BQMV01000226.1 GCA_022181005.1 Anaerolineaceae bacterium
GGGCGACTTATTGCCGCGCAAGAAAAAACTCTCTGCAGATTTTTTCGACCTGCAGCTTCCCGAAGACAACGAGGCGTCTGTGCGTAACGCTGTACTTTCCGAACGAAACGAAGGTTGGTGATGATCTTTTGGGATACCTCTGCAGTTGTTCCTTTATTGGTGAATGAACCCAAAACCAAAGAAGCGCATGCACGTCTCAAAGCCGACACTAACATGCTCGTGTGGTGCGTCACATATCTCGAAGCGACTTCGGCACTCAGCCGTCGGCTCAGAAGCCAAGACATCCACTTCGGGCATTTTCGCGCAGGCGAAGAGCGGTTAAAAAGACTCCACGCTGCGTGGGATCAAATCTTGTTTTCAGAAAAGCTCCTCAAGCTGTCTGCGCGCCTTTTACGTACGCATCCTCTGCGCACCGCCGATTCGATGCAGTTGGCGGCAGCCCTCGTTGCCGGTGGGACTAATCCCGGTGAACTCCAGTTTTTGACTTATGACGACCGTCTTGCAGAAGCGGCATCGCGCGAAGGGTTACTTATTTTGGGATTTTGACGGGACTTCTTTTATTCACTTGCCGGTAGGGCGTCGCCCCAAAGAATCGTGCATGCCAGTGCCGAGCAAAGGAAAAACAAAAAAAACCTTAGTCTTAATCGACGGGCATGCGATGGCATACCGCGCACATTTTGCGTTCGCCGGTCAGAACTTAAGCGACGAAGAAGGCAAGCCGACAGAAACGACATTTGGTTTTTTTCGCATGCTTGCAAAGCTCATCCAAGAACGCAAACCCACGCATTTGGTTCTGTGCTTCGACCCCGGACGCGAAGCGAACCCACGCTATGAACTTTACAAAGACTATAAGGCAAACCGCCCCCCCACGCCCGACGAACTCAGGCGACAAATCGACGACATCCAGCGCATCGCTTCCGCTGTGGGAATTCCTCCACTCGTCGCGCATGGCGCCGAAGCCGACGACGCCATTGCCTCAATCGTCGAAAAGCGCCGGAATGAATTCGACAAAATCGAAATAGTTTCGGGGGATAAAGATCTCTACAACATGCTTTACAAGAACGTCGTTCTATTGCGCTCGAAAACCGGTGTGACAGCGATGGAAGAAATCGATGCCGCTTGGGTGAAAAGTAAGTTGGGTATTACTCGCTCCGAAGTGCCCTACTTCATGGCTCTCGTGAGAGATACTTCCGACAATATTCCGGGCGTCAAAGGGATTGGAGAGAAAACGGCGGCAAAACTTATCGAATAATATAAGAGTCTCGACGCAATTTATAAGTATCTCGAAAAGATAAAGCCCGAGGGATTAAAAAAGAAACTCGAAGACGGACGCGAGATGG
>BQMV01000227.1 GCA_022181005.1 Anaerolineaceae bacterium
TAAGAGCTAAGGCAACGTGACTGGAGTTCAGACGTGTGCTCTTCCGATCTCCCTAAATCGAAACCGTCGTTTCATCGAGAAGATGAGATTAAATCTCCCCGAGCAGAACTCGATCCGCTCCCCTATCCACTTCCCATGGATAGACGATATAGGCATTGGTCACGGCGGCGTAATAATCAGGGCGATGACTGCCAAACAAACTACGATACGGATTGAAATGCAACACGCACGTTTCGGGGAAGCCGCCCGCGGCAGAGACGCGATTCTTGACCGCCGTGATGGTGCGACCCGATCCCCAGATGTCATCTACGATAAGGGTGGGGCGACCGCGCATTTTTTCGTCGGCGGGGAATTGGATGAACTCGGGCCACGCCATGATGGATTTTTCCTTGGCGAGTTGCGCGGGGAAATCCACCGCCGCGGTGAGGACGTGTGTGATGTCCATCGCTTCGGCGAGCATACCGCCGGGGACGATACCGCCGCGAGTAACAATGACCATCGCGGTGAATTCGCGTTTGAATTGCGGGATGAGGTGGTCAATGAGGCGATCCACTTCATCCCATGAAATTAATTCGCGTCGAGGTTCGGGTTGCATAATGATTCACCGCGAAGCACGCTAAGGGCGCTAAGGAATTTTTAAAAGCCCTTTGCGTTTTTCGCGGTCTTAGAGGTCCGATTGATTTATTCTAACACGGCCGCCAAGGGCGCAGGGGCAGCGACGTGGATGTCTTGCCCAGCGGTTTGGGCTTTCTCAGCTTCACGCGCCCAGAGATAGAGGCAGGTGTGATACGCGGCGTTTGTGTATGAAGTGATGACGCTTGCGATCATCACGAGCGCAAAGAAGATGAACACGCCGAGAGCGATTGCGACAATCGAAACAACGCCGAATTCGCCAGTGGCATAGACTGCCCCACCGCCGATGGCGAGCGCGATGACGAATCCGCCGAAGCCGAGGGCGAAGCCGATAAACCCCGTCACCCAGCGGATGCCGACAAAGCCGACGCCGATTAACAACAGATTCCGCTTGGTAATATTCCAGATGCGCTGTAAGCCGTCCTTTAAGTTCAAGTCATCTATCACCATCGCGGGCAAAACCAGATATGAGGTTTCCAACCATAACGCTTCCAGGGCTCCGCTGGATACACGCAAAATTCCCATTACGACGTTTCCTAACAGATTCTTACCCCTGTGGTTATTGCGCGCCGCATTCCGCAGCCAGGTAACGAACGTAGACACGAGCGCCAGCTAAAGGATGTCGAAGAAGTCGCGGCGCACGATCGCCCATGCGTGATCCATGCGACCGTCGCCCTCCGCAAGATAG
>BQMV01000228.1 GCA_022181005.1 Anaerolineaceae bacterium
AAGTGGCAATCAAATGCTTGCCGACTGAATTAATCCATTCTGACCAGCAATTTCGCACTCGGTTCGAACGCGAATCGAAAATCATCGCTCAACTAGAGCATCCCGCCATCGTACCTGTTTACGATGTCGGTCAGGAAAACGACCAGCCCTATTTCGTCATGCGCTATATGAACGGCGGCTCGCTCTCAGACAGGATCAAAACAAAAGCCTACAGCGTTGAAGAAGCCCTGAAAGTCCTTGAGCAAATCGCGCCCGGCTTGGACGAAGCGCACGCAAAAGGAATCATTCACCGAGACTTAAAGCCCGGCAACATTTTATTCACGAATAATGGATTGCCGCTGATCGCCGATTTCGGGATCGCCAAGTTTTCTCAGGGCGACGGTCAAAACGTTACCGGCAGCGCGGTGATTGGAACGCCAGCCTATATCTCGCCAGAGCAAGCTTCCGGCGAAGAGATAGACGGACGCACAGACATTTATGCGCTGGGCGTTATTCTCTACGAAATGCTGACCGGTCAGCAACCCTATCAGGCAGACACGCCCTTAGCTTTGGTCGTCAAACACATTACCGAACCCGTGCCCAGAATACTGGACGCAAACCCCAACCTGCCCGCCTGGATGGACACGGTCATTGCGACGGCGATGGCAAAGAAGAAAGAAGACCGCTATGCGACTGCGGTCAAGATGACCGAGGCGATCAAAGCCTTCGCGCACGCCGCATCGCCGACGCCAATCGCTCACGCGCCATCAAACGTGCGCGCGCCGAAACGGCGCAGTTTCCTGCCGTTAACGTTTGGCATTTTCGCGCTTGCGCTTCTCGCGCTCGGACTCGGAGCCAGAGCGCTCTTACTTCGCCGCGAGTTTCGCGCCGCCGCCAAAACGACAGAAATTTCGTCTTACTCGCCGACAGTCGCATCGCCCATCCCCACCCTCGTAAACACGCTGGCGGCGCCGACCGCCGTTTCATTCACGGCGACAGCCGCTCCTATCATCGAATCGACTGCCGCGCCCATCTCCGCCCTGCCAGTCGTCGGCGGCGCGGACAAGATTGCCTTCGTCCGAAACGCCGATATTTGGATGATGAATATAGACGGCTCAGATCTCGCACAACTGACCACAGACGGCGTCCCAAAGTTCAACTTGCAGTGGTTGGCAGACGGCAAAACGCTGCTCTACATGAGCGGAAAGTCGGTCAAAACTGTAGATATTGAAACGCTGCGCGAAGAAACGATCATGAGGTATCAGGCGGCGGACTACTTCGAGTCTTTTCAAGTTTCACCAGACGGGATGCAAGCCGCTT
>BQMV01000229.1 GCA_022181005.1 Anaerolineaceae bacterium
CATTCGCGCTTACTGTAGTTTACAAATTAGCATGCTAAAAGGCGTGATGGTCTTGCACGGAGCGGGAGTCGGCGGCGGCAGTTTGGGGTACGCCAACGTGCTCGAAGTTCCCAGCGACGAAACGTTCGCCACGCCCGCCTGGAATCGGACGCTCAACTGGGGAGAAACACTCAAGCCGCATTACGAAACAGCGAAGAAAATGCTCGGCGTAGCGCGCAATCCCAAACTCTGGAAAGCGGACGAAATCCTCAAGCGGATGGCGGACGAGCGCGGCATGGGACAAACCTTTCGCGCTACAGACGTTGGGGCTTACTTCGGCGAAGAAGGCGTAACCGTCCCCGATCCTTATTTCGGCGGCAAAGGGCCCGATCGCGCAGGTTGTATTCACTGCGGCGCCTGTATGGTAGGTTGCCGGCACAACGCCAAGAATACGCTTCCAAAAAATTATTTGTATTTCGCAGAAAAGTACGGGGCGAAAGTAATTTCAGAATCAGAAGCAACCGACGTGCGGCTCTTTGACGAATATCAAAAATATGATGCGCGCTATGAGATTATTTACCAATCCTCCACTTCCCTATTCAAACGAAAACGCGCCGTATATGCAAAAAATGTGATCTTCTCCGCTGGCGTGATGGGAACGATGAAGTTGCTATTAAACTTGCGCGATGTGAAGAAGTCGTTGCCGAAACTATCCGCTGCATTAGGGACGCTGGTAAGGACCAACTCTGAAGGTCTGCTTGGAAGCGTGGCGCGCAAATCGGACATCAACTACTCGGAAGGCGTCGCCATCTCATCCATTTACAATCACGATGCGATCACGCGCATCGAACCGGTACGCTACCCCGACGGTTCGTCGTTGATGCGCTATCTCGCCGCGCCGCTGATCGAAACCAATGTCAGCGTCCCTATCCGCCTCATCAAGTTTTTCTGGTGGGCGCTGACGCATCCAATAGACTTCGCAAAAGCCGCGTTTCTACCGGGCTGGGCGCACAACGTCACAATACTATTGATCATGCAACACGCCGATAATCGAATGCGCTTCAAAATCGGACGCGGTTTGTTTACGCTTTTCCGCAAAGGCTTAGTGGCAGAAGAAGAACCCGGCTATGAGATTAACGCGCAAGTTCAAGGCTCGCATAAGATAACGCACGAGTTCGCCGCGCGGATAAACGGCGTGGCGCTCGGTTCGATCGGCGAAAATCTTTTGGGCATGCCCACCACCGCCCACATCCCCGGCGGCGCGCCAATGGGGCAAAACGCCGAAGAA
>BQMV01000230.1 GCA_022181005.1 Anaerolineaceae bacterium
TGATCTCTACCTGTCTCCTGTTGTACGTGTTTGGTTTTTTAACGATCCGGCGACCACCGAGATCTAAACTCTTTCCCTACACGACGCTCTTCCGATCTGCCAAAAGTCTCCGATTTCTTCTCAAACGGTCCGCGCGATTATCTATTGATGGATTACATACCTGGCGACGACCTACGGCACGTCATTTTCGAAGCGCGACAGAAACACACATTCCTCCCCGAACGCGAGGTCCTTGGTTGGGCGGAGCAGATCGCCAGCGCGCTTACATACCTGCACAGTCAGGAACCGCCCATCGTCCATCGCGACGTTAAGCCAAGCAACTTGAAGTTAATGCCTCACGGCTTAATTAAACTAGTAGACTTCGGTCTGGTAAAGATCCTCGCGCCCGAAGAAGTGACGATCACTATCATCCAAGGGCAAGGCACCGCGCTCTACACGCCTCTTGAGCAATACGGCGGCAGCGATATGCATACGGATATTCGCTCCGATATTTACGCGTTTGGCGCAACGCTTTACCACCTGTTCACAAACGAACCTCCAGCGGACGCGCGCGCGCGTTTCCTCTCGCCCGAAAGCCTGACGCCCATTCGCAGCATTAATTCCGCCATTTCGCCGCGTGTAGAAAAAGCCGTATTTTGGGCGATGTCTTTACATCCCGATGAACGCCCGCATACAATTGATGAATTTCATAAAGCGTTGCTCGGCTACCAGAACTCTCCTACATTGCCGATCCCTATACGAAGAACGCGTCCTCAATCCGCTTGGGACTATCTCGCGCACCCAACAGAAACCGCGTTGGCATGGGGCGCGACGGTCATGCTGCTCGTCAGCCTGCTCGCCACCCTCGCCCGCTAAACCATCGCAACCATACCCACGCGATAACAACCCCTAACGCCTCCCCGCCCAACGTTAACGTCAGCACGCCGAACGCGCCCGCGCCTTCAGCGACCCAGTTCGCTGCGCCGGGGAATCCCAACGCAAGATAGTTGTATGCGATCAGCCCGCCGATTAACGCGCAAAGCGCAAAGCGCAAAGCCCAGCGAATCGAGATTAGATGGCTGACCGCCCAAAAGGTCAACGCCGCACTGCCCGCTAACGTGAGCAAAGCAAGCATCCACGCGCCAATGCGCGGAAAGCCTTCCGGAGTAATCAGGTCATTAGATCGGAAGAGCACACGTCTGAACTCCAGTCACGTGGCCTTATCTCGTATGCCGTCTTCTGCTTGAAAAAAAAAACAAACAATGAAC
>BQMV01000231.1 GCA_022181005.1 Anaerolineaceae bacterium
TTAGCAGTATCTGTAGTGTTGCTCGTCTTGTTGCACTATCTGTGTTTCTTTTTGTAATGTGACGCCGACCACCTAGATCTACACTCTTTCCCTACACGACGCTCTTCCGATCTAATGGATTGTCACGCGTCTCGGCGCGGATATTGGATTGGAATGCACAGGCTGCGGTCGGCGCGTCATGCTCACCCGTCGAGAATTGAACCGCCGCCTTAAAGAGAACCTCACCCGTCATGAAGAAGAACAAAATAGAAAACCTTCGTAAACCGCACATTGTCTTTTATTTCTCCGATACCGGCGGCGGGCATCGTTCCGCAGCGGAAGCCATTATCGAAGCGGTTCAGCTTGAATATAAGAACAAAGCCACCACAGAGATGGTGGATTTTTTCAAAGATTACGCGCCCCTGCCGTTCAACCATGTCAGCGCCATGTACCCGTATATGGTTAAAGCGCCTAATTTGTGGCGCGCAGGCTTTTACGCCACCGACGGACGCGCGCGCGCACGCGTATTCACCGCTACCGCATGGCCCCTTGCCAGCCGCGCAGCAAGAGCGCTCGTACGCAATCATTTTGCCGACTTGATCGTCACCGTCCATCCGTTTGCCAACACGTTTGCTTTGCGCGCCCTCGGCAAAGATCGCCCGCCGTTCATCAACGTGGTCACCGACATGGTCACCACGCACGCGCTTTGGTACGATAAACGCGCCGACTTGATTCTTGTGCCGACGGAACAGGCGCGCGATAACGCGATCCGATTCAACATGCCGCCTGAGAAAGTCCGCGTAGTTGGTTTGCCCGTCGCCGATAAATATTGCAAGCCGATAGGAAGAAAAAGCACGCTGCGAAAAAAACTGGGTTGGGTGTTGGATAAGCCCATCGTGCTGCTCGTCGGCGGCGGAGAGGGGATGGGACCTCTGGCAAAAACCGCGCGCGCAATAGACGCTTCCGGTCTGGACGTGGGGCTGGTCATCGTGTGCGGGCGGAATCAACGCTTGAAAGCGTCTCTCGAATCGGAGACGTGGGAGAACCCAACGTACATTTACGGCTTCACTCACGATATGCCCGACTTTATGCGCGCATCCAATTTCATTGTGACCAAAGCCGGTCCTGGCACGATCGCCGAAGCGCTCAATGCAGAATTGCCGATCATCTTATATTCCAAACTCCCGGGGCAGGAGGATGGCAATGTCACTTTTGTGGAAGAGGAAGGCGCGGGCGTGTGGGCGCCGAAACCGCAGGATGT
>BQMV01000232.1 GCA_022181005.1 Anaerolineaceae bacterium
AAATGCGCGATCGCTTCACTGAAAGCCGCGATGCCTTCGTCTTCCAATTCTTTTGTGACAAGATCCATCGAGATGCCAGCCGCTTCCAACTGATTGATATCGTTCTGCGATTCGTCCACGCCGCGCATGAGCGTCAACGCCGCAACGCCGTGGTCTTTGAACGCCTCAAGCGTGGCAGGCGGAACAGTGTTAATCGTTTCCGGCCCGATGAGATTATCTACGTAATAAGTGTCTGGATAGGCGGGATTCTTCGTGCTGGTGCTCGCCCACAGCGGGCGCTGGACGCGCGCGCCTTTAACCTTAAGATTTTCCCAACGACGACCCGCAAATGTTTTGTGGTAGTCGTCATACGCAAGTTTGGCGTTAGCGATCGCAGCTTTACCTTTAAGCGGAGAGCCTTCGGGAAGTTGCGGATCAATTTTCGTATCTACGCGCGAGACAAAAAACGACGCAACAGAAGCGATGCGGTCAATAGGAAGTCCCGCCGCAACACGATCTTCCAAACCGCTCAGGTAGGCATCCATAACCTCAAGATAGCGCTTACGGGAAAAGATCAGCGTGATATTGATGTTTAATCCCGCCGCAATTGATCTGCGAATCGCAGGGATGCCCTCCGCTGTAGCGGGAATTTTCACCATCAAGTTCGGGCGCGCAACGCGCGCCCACAACTGCTGCGCCTGTGCAATAGTCTTCTCGGTGTCGTATGCGAGGTCAGGCGTGACTTCAATGCTGACGTAGCCGTCTCCGCCATTGGTCGCTTCGTACAACGGCAGAAAAGCGTCACAGGCGGCTTTAATATCTTCAACGACGAGTTGCCAGAAGATCTTTTGCGTATCCCAACCCGCCCAAGCGAGCGGCATCAACGCCGAATCGTAATCGCTCGTCTTAGCAATAGCATTGTTAAAGATAGACGGATTCGACGTCACGCCGCGAATGTCGCCGCGCTCGATCATGGTTTTGAATTCTCCATTTTCCAGAATCTTGCGCTGGATGTTGTCGTACCAGAGGGATTGACCTAATGTAGTTAATTTTTTGATTGATTCAGACATTTTATTTCCTTTACAGCTCGGCGGTCTCAACTGCTTGTGCTCGATCGCCGAATTTTGGATATCACACCTTACGAATTCGAACTGCCTTTTCGGCGATCACACCGAATGATTGAAGTAATGCGTCGCCGTGCTCAGCAATGGCAAATGAAACAATTTGCGCTTT
>BQMV01000233.1 GCA_022181005.1 Anaerolineaceae bacterium
TGGTAACGCACGCCTGCACCAATGCGAGAGTCAATTCAGGCAGCGCGTCCGCTATGACGGTGGCAAGGGCAATCACCGCCATCAGCGCAGCTTCTATAAGCATGGGCAGATTCTATACCAAACTATTCACGAGCGTTAATAAAATTGTTACCGCCGTTGATATAAGCAATGGCAGATTTTGAGAAATAAACCCAACCAGCGAGGTGATGATCGAAATTGCGGCGGGCAAAATACTTGGAAGCGCGGATGTAATCGCGTCTAAAATATTTTTGAGAATCCCGATTCCAGCTTCTATCATTTGGGGGGCTTGCTCTGCTATGCTGGCAGCGATCTTTCCGACCAATTGACCAAGACCGCTAGCAAGTTTTCCAAAGTCCCCGTCTGCGCCTGAAACAATGGACTTAAACTCTTGCAGTATCTCGCTGACCGTTCCAAAGACCTGCTCGAAAACCGGCAAAAACGCGGTAGCCAGCGTGCCAAGCGTTCCCTGCAAACCGCTCTTAAGACCAGCCAGCATGTCATCAAACGCGGCAAGCGCGGTCACGTCTTCTTCGCTCATCACCGCGCCCAATTCGCGGGCTTGCTCCGCCATTTCTCCCATGCCAGCCGAGCCAGCTGCAATTAATGGGTTAAGTTCCTGAGCGGACTTTCCAAATATTTGCATGGCAAGCGCATCGCGCTCTGCGGGGTTCTCTATCTTTCCGAGCGCGTCAATGGTTTGGTTAAATACATCCTGAGTATTGAGCAGATTCCCTTGGGCGTCTGTCACAGAAACCCCAAGCGCGGCAAAAGCCTCTGCTTGCGCGCCTGTTCCATCACGACCTTCATTCATGGCGCGCACAAGTTTCGCCTGTGATCCTGCAATGGTATCCAACGAGACTCCCACCTGACCGCCGATAAACTGCAACTCCTGCAAGCTGGTCACTGAGATTCCCGTCCGCACCGACAAATCTTCCAGGCTGCCTGCCGTGCTTGCGGCGTTGAATACCAGCCCGGCAATCGCGCCAGCCGCCGCTAATGCCGCCGCCCCTACCGCTGCAATTGCTGTGATCGTCGCAGACGCCGCAGACGCAATGCCAGCCAGCGCGGTTTGAAAATTACCCGCCTGCCCGGAGGCTTCTTCAAGGTTGCTTCCCATTTCGTCTACATACTCGCCCGCTTCATCCGTCCCCCTGCTCATCCCTTGCAGCGCCTTT
>BQMV01000234.1 GCA_022181005.1 Anaerolineaceae bacterium
AGGTTAACGTGATCTGGCGCATCGTGTAAAACGCCGTTAAGAAAGCGGCGACCGCCAGCGTGAAGAAGATCGGTAAGTTGTGTGCAAACGCATCCGCTAAAATTTCATCTTTCGACCAGAAACCGGCGGTCACGATTGGAAAACCTGACAGCGCAAAACCGCCGATGAAGAACGTCCAAAACGTGATCGGCATCCTATTTTTTAAACCGCCCATGTTGAACATATCCTGCGGGTCAACTTTGTGATTGCCCGTATGAAAAACGCCGTGTTCCATACCGTGAATAACGGAGCCGGAACCAAGGAATAGCAACGCCTTGAAAAATGCGTGTGTGACGAGGTGGAAAACCGCCGCAATATATGCGCCGATGCCCAGCGCGGCGATCATAAAACCCAGCTGCGAAATCGTCGAATACGCCAGCACGCGCTTAATATCATTTTGCGCGAGCGCGATCGTAGCCGCGAATAGCGCAGTGCATGCGCCGATAAATGCGACGAAAGACATCGTTCGCGCATCAAGGCTCAACAGCGGGAACATACGAATGGCGGTATAGACGCCCGCCGAAACCATCGTGGCAGCGTGAATCATCGCGCTGACGGGCGTCGGTCCTTCCATCGCATCGGGCAACCAGATGTGCAACGGGAACTGCGCCGATTTGCCGATCGTGCCGATGAAAAGCAACAAACCGATCAAGCCGGCGGCGGAAAGCCCCAGCACGCCGCTGGGAATCAGCGCCAGCGTTCGCAGCGTCGACTCGGTGAAAACCTCGCGGAAGGTCAGCGTGCCGGTCGCTGAATATAAATACGCAATACCCAGCAGCATAAACACGTCGCCGATGCGCGTGGTCATAAACGCCTTAACCGCCGCGTCACGCGCAGATTTCTTCCCATACCAGAATCCGATCAGCAGATACGAGCATAAGCCCATGATCTCCCAACCGATAAATAGCGTGAGCAGGTTATCCGAGACTACAAGCGTGAACATCCCAAAGGCGAATAAGCCGATAAACGCGAAGAAGCGCGCATACATCGGCTCAACCGACGGGACGACGCGCTTCTGCCCGTTCACGTCAACCGCCGCCCCATGCGGAGGCAACCCCTTGAGATCATGATTGCCTTGCGGTTGACCATAGTTGTGATATCCAACGCTGTAGATGAAGATCATCAAAACCGTCCACGCGACGAAGAACAGCGTCACC
>BQMV01000235.1 GCA_022181005.1 Anaerolineaceae bacterium
TCGCGTTTCGCGCTTCGCGCTATAGCAAGGACGATGCAAGCGATGGAGACTACATTAATTGTACTTTTACGAAGGAAGAATATTACGCGTTTGTCGAAGCCTTATTGCAGGCGGAGCGAATTGAATTGCGTGCGTTTGAAGATGCGATTAAATCCGGTGTGAAGGCGGGGCGCTTCTTCGAAGGCTGCCTGCCGGTGGAAATTATCGCCGAACGAGGGGTTGATTCGCTGGCGTTTGGCCCGATGCGTCCGGTAGGATTGCGCGATCCGCGCACCGGAAAGCGCCCGTATGCGGTTGTTCAACTGCGTCAAGACAACCTTGCCGGCAGCCTATACAGCCTTGTCGGCTTTCAAACCAACTTGAAGTTTCCGGAGCAGAGACGAACGCTGCGCATGATCCCCGGGCTTGAATCGGCAGAATTTTTGCGCTATGGGCAAATGCACCGAAACACTTTCATTGCATCGCCAAAACTTTTGCGCCCCACGCTCCAGCATATCTCGCGCGACCGCCTTTTCTGGGCTGGTCAGATTACGGGCGTGGAAGGTTATATGGGCAACATCGCTACCGGCGCGTTGGCGGGCATCAATGCGGCGCGTGTTCATCGCGGGGAAGCGCCGCTGACGCTGCCGCAGACGACGATGCTCGGCGCGCTTTGCCATTACATCACTCATGCCAATTTGGCGGATTTTCAGCCGATGAAAGCCAATTTTGGAATCCTGCCAGCGCTTGTAAGCGCTTCAAGAATCGGAAAGCGCGAACGAGGCGCGGCATACGCTGCGCGAGCGCTTAAGGATTTACGAACGACGTTAAGCGAGATGATCGCGGTATGACGAAGAACTCCGTTACAATCTACCTCTCAGCGATTGGACTTTTGCTGGTTATTGCTCTCGGATGGTATGCTTATTCGTTTCTTTTCCCGCCGCAATCGGATGAGACGTCTTTCGACGGTTTACGCGCCTACGAAGACGTGGAAACTCAAATAGCGTTTGGTCCGCGCGTTCCGGGGTCGAACGCTCACGTTCAAGTTCGCGAATGGATGCGCGACGAGCTTGAAGCCGCCGGCTGGCAAGTGGAAGTTCAGGAAGCGGAAGCGCTGGGACATCCGATCTTTAATCTGGTCGCGAAACGCTCCGACGATCCGCCGCAAATTATCCTTGGCGCGCATTACGATACGCGTTTGTT
>BQMV01000236.1 GCA_022181005.1 Anaerolineaceae bacterium
GACCATCAGCCACGACGAACCGGGACATAACAACGTTAGCGCGCTTAAGAATTCTCCAGTTGTGCTTTCCAGCCCCGGCGAATATGAAATTGGCAGTGTGTTCATTACGGGCATTGCGATGCATACCGTCTCTGAATCTGCTGTGCGCTGGAACGTGGCATACCGTTTTGAATACGACAATTTGACCGTATTGCATCTCGGCGATCTTTCGCACATCCCCGACCAATCAACGGTTGAGTCCTTTGGGGAAGTACATGTGCTGCTGCTCCCGGTGGGTGGTGGTAACGGTTTGCGCGCGAGCCAAGCCGCCGAAGTAGTGGCGCTGATTGAGCCTTCGTTTGTTGTGCCGATGCATTATGCGCTGCCGGGGCTTCAGCTTGAGCTGGAACCGGTTGATAAGTTCCTGAAAGCGATGGGCGTTAGCACCGTCCACGAAACCGATATGCTTAAAGTGGCTGGGGAAATGCCGGAGAGCTTGCAAGTGGTGGTGCTCACGCAGCAGCAGACCGGGGCTTAGGAGAAAAAAGATGGCGGAACTAGGCAAAGAAAACGTCAAGCTGCTGATGCATTGGGACATCAAGCCGGAGCGCGAACAGGATTACTTCGAGTTCGTGGTGCGCGAATGGGTTCCGGGCATTACGCGCCTCGGCATCGAACCGACGGGCGCATGGTATACCGCTTACAGCCATGACCGCCAATCGCAGATTATGACCGAAGGGGTGGCGGAAGATTTGGACACGATGCGCCGCATTCTCAAAAGCAAGGATTGGGTGCGGCTGCATGAACGGCTGTTGGAATACGTGAGCAACGATAAGCAGAAGGTTGTCCGCGTTACTGGTGATTTTCAACTGTAATCAAAAACGCCCGCAATGTCGCGGGCGTTATTTTTTGCAGGCTGGTTAATCCGCCGCCGCAGCTTTGGGCGCTTCGGTCTTTGTCTCAGTTTTAGCGGCTGGCTTGCTTTCCGATTTGGTTTCCGCTTTAGTCTCGGTCTTCGCTTCGGACTTGGTATCGTCTTTCGCAGTACTGGCAGTCGTATTTACACTGCTGCGGGAAGCATTTTTGCTATCGTTTACGTAAAAGCCAGAGCCTTTGAAAATGATACCTGCGGCCTGCACCACCCGAACAACACGCTGCCCGGTGGCTGGATCAACGACCAGTGGATCATCCAGAAACTTCT
>BQMV01000237.1 GCA_022181005.1 Anaerolineaceae bacterium
CATACGAGATAAGGCCACGTGACTGGAGTTCAGACGTGTGCTCTTCCGATCTTCCCCGCCTTCTATAACGTAAATCGCATGTTCGTTCGGGTAAACCTTCAACAGCGCGCCTTTTATCTTCAACGCCAACTCTTCCGAATTGATTCCGAGAATTAGCGCCGGCGTCCCCGGCGGAAACGGCGGCACATGGGCTGAAGCGAAAGCGGATGCGTCAACCAGAGTCAGTTGCGAGGGCAAAGAGATGCGCAGAGCGCCAATAGCCTGAGCGGCGAGAGATAAATCCATAAGATGATCCAATCTATACATTAAATATAAAACGTAATGCGAAACGGGCGTCGCGCATTACGTTTACAGTTGCAGCTTGGAACGTGAGACTTGAACCGAATTAACGCTTCGTGTAGGTCGGCGCCTTACGAGCCTTCTTAAGACCTGGCTTCTTGCGTTCCTTAATGCGAGCGTCGCGAGTGAGCAAGCCATGCTTGCGAAGCGCCGGCGTCCAGTCGCCATTGAGCGAGGCAAGCGCGCGAGCCAGTCCGAGCCGTACGGCTTCTGTTTGCCCAGCCGCGCCGCCGCCGTTTACCTTGACGGTTACGTCGTATTTTTTTACGTCTTGTCCCACCGCGTCGAAGGCGCGCAAAATATCCTGCAAGTCGCCTAGGCGAGGAAAGTACGCGCCCGCTTCCTTTTCATTCACTGTGAAACTTCCAGAGCCATCCATCACGCGAACGCGCGCGGCGCTGGCTTTACGGCGACCTACCGCTTCATAATATTGAACAGCCATATTTTCTTCCTTTTCTTCTCTATGCCAATGGCGCAGGGTTGTTCGTGCCGTGCGGGTGGTTCGGTCCCGCGTAGATCTTCAGGCGCTTTAATAAAGCGCGCCCCATGCGATTCTTCGGCAACATGCCCCAGACCGCTTCGCGCAACACACGATCAGGGTGTTTCTCTAATTGGTCGCGCAGGCTCACCGATTTGAGTCCGCCGGGGTAGCTCGAGTGACGATGATACATCTTCGTCGTCAGCTTCGATTGCGTCTTCGTGCCGGTGACGGTTACGCGTTCGGCATTAATCACAACGACAAAGTCGCCCATTTGCACGCCGGGTGTGAAAGTGGGTTTATGCTTTCCAAGCAA
>BQMV01000238.1 GCA_022181005.1 Anaerolineaceae bacterium
TCGCTATGTTCCAAAACTATCTGTTGCCGTTTGAAATTGTCTCGATCTTATTGTTGGTCGCTATGATCGGCGCGATCACATTGACGAAAAAAGAGAAGGAGGCGAGAAACGGCTAGAAATCGCGAACGACTATGGTACCTGTTGACTATTATGTCATCCTCTCTGCAATTTTATTCGCTATCGGAGTGTTGGGCGTTCTAATTCGCCGCAACGCGCTAATCATCTTCATGTCTATCGAGTTAATGCTAAATGCGGCGAACCTTGCCATCGTAGCGTTTGGCAGCGTAATCGAAAGTTTCAGCGGGCAGATCTTCGTCTTCTTCGTGATCGCAGTCGCTGCGGCGGAAGTGGCGATCGGTCTGGCGTTGATCGTGGAAATTTTCAAATCCAAGCGCAGCATTGACGTGGATCAAGTAAGCGGCTTGAAGGGATAGACGATTAAAAACTGAACATTGCGGGTCGAGACGAATGCGCCCGCGCTTTGTTTTTGGAGATGGTTATGTATTTTGGCGAATCAGCAAATTATGGATTTCTATTCTTAGCCCCCTGGCTGATCTTTTTCCCGACCCTCGGTTTATTGATCAACGTCGCCTTCGGGCATAAATTCAGCGAACGGACGATCGGCACAGTGGCGAGTCTGGCAACGGGCGCGGCGTTTGTTGTTTCTGTCGCACTCGCGTGGACGCTCTTCGCTTCACACGCCGACGTGTTGCGTTGGCGCCTCGCAGAGTGGATTCACATCGGCGCTGTATCGCTCGATTGGACTTTCCGCGTAGACGCGCTTTCTACAACGATGATGTTGGTCGTCTCGGGCGTGGGGACGCTCATCCATATTTACGCGATTGGATACATGCACGAAGACGTGCGTTTCAAAGCGGACCCGAGGCGCTTTCAGCGTTTCTTTGTCTTCCTCAATCTTTTCATCGCCGCCATGATGATTCTCATCAGCGCCGATTCCTATCTCATGCTGTTCATTGGCTGGGAAGGAGTGGGACTGTGCTCGTTCCTGCTCATCGGCTTCTGGTACGAAATGGACACGCTTGGGCAGCCTTCATGGTCGAACTCATACGCGGCGAAGAAAGCCTTCGTTGTTAATCGCATCGGCGATTACGGATTCCTGATCGCTAGTTTCATCATGTTTTGGGCGTTTGGAACATTCCAATTCGACGCCGTTTTTGCAAAAGCTCCGCAGGTATCGCAAGGGCTGATCGTCGCGATCACGCTGTTTTACCTGCTTGGCGTAACGGGCAAATCGGCGCAGATACCGCTCTACGTTTGGCTTCCCGATGCGATGGCAGGTCCTACTCCCGTTTCTGCGTTGATCCATGCTGCGACGATGGTGACCGCGGGCGTTTATCTCATCACGCGTTCCGCGCCGCTTTATTCTGCGGTTCCTGCCGCGCAGAACATCGTTGCTCTAACAGGAGCCGTCACTGCGCTGTTCGCCGCGACGATCGCCGCCGGCCAGTATGATATCAAGAAAGTGCTGGCGTATTCAACGATCTCACAGTTGGGCTTTATGGTCGCGGCGGTGGGAGTGGGCGCCTATGTGGCTGGCATGTTCCACTTGGTGACGCATGCCTTCTTCAAAGCTTTGTTGTTCCTCGCCGCCGGCTCGGTCATTTTGGGCATGGAACGCGGACATCACCACGTCGAACATGCGCATCAAGATAAATCGAAAAAAGGCAAGAAGAAGCAAGAGGATCGCGGCGAAATATTTGACCCCGGCGATATGCGCAACATGGGCGGACTTCGTAAAACAATGCCGGTCACATTCTGGGTGTATATGGCTGGCACGCTGGCTCTGGCGGGCATACCGCCGTTTGCGGGCTTTTGGTCGAAGGATGAAATTCTGCTTGACGCCAGTCTGCATAATCCGACGGTGTATTGGTTGCTGACTATCGCCGCGTTTTTTACCGCGTTTTACATGGGCAGGCAAATTTGGCTGGTCTTCTTTGGGACGGCGCGCCACGAAGCCGCTTCGCACGCTGAAGAAAGTCCGCGAGTGATCACGTTCCCGTTAATTGCGTTGGCGATTCTTTCCGTGATCGGCGGCGCGATCAATCTACCGTTCACTGGCTTCCATCATTTTACGCATTGGCTTGAAGGCGCGCTCGGCAAAGTCGAAGCGATGAATTTGGATATGCAAGTGGCGCTTGTTTCGACAGCCCTGGCTCTAGCGGCGATTGCGATCTCGTGGTTCTTGTATGGTCGCGCGCCAGCAGATGCCGTTCGACGAGACCCGCTCGAAACGCTCGGCGTCCTGTTCAAAGGCATGAACGGCAAGTGGTGGATTGACGAGTTGTACCAAGCGCTGGTTATCACGCCCTATGTAAAAACAGCGCAGTTTCTAGCGGATGTGATTGACGGGCGCTTCTGGCATGATTGGTTCCACGATAGCGTTGTCGTGGAAGGATTTAACTGGGCAAGTCGAATCGGTTTGAACGTATACGCCGACCAAAAGGGCATTGACGCTTTTGCGAATAACTTGGGCGCATGGACGCAATCGCTCTCAACGATGATGCGCAAAGTCCAGAACGGATTCGTGCGTTCGTATGCGCTGACGTTCCTTCTAGGCGTTGTATTAATTCTTGGTTATCTGGTTTTCAAATAAACATGCGTCGAGTCTTTGATTTTCGACCTTCAGTCTGCAAGTAGAGGATTAAATATGGAATTTCTTTTGCAACCGCTTACGTTAGTGATTTTTTTTCCGCTGGTAGGAGTGTTCGCGCTGCTCTTCATCCCCAAGGAAAACAAAGACGCTATGCGCTGGACGACGCTTATCGTCGCACTGATCACATTTGGCATTTCGATCTATGTGTTGACGATGTTCCGCGCCGCAGACGTGAACTTGCAGCTGGTCGCTCGTTACGACTGGATCGTCGTTGGAGGTTGGAACATTCAATATTTCCTTGGCGTAGACGGTCTAAGCATCCTGCTCGTATTGTTAACCACCCTGTTGACTTGGATTTCGATCCTCTCGGCGTGGACGGCGGTCGAGGAGCGCGTCAAAGAATTTATGATTTTCTTCCTCCTTTTGGAAGTCGGCATGAACGGCGTATTCCTCGCGCAAGACCTATTCCTCTTCTACATTTTCTGGGAATTTACGCTTGTGCCGATGTACTTCATCATCGGCATCTGGGGCGGACCGCGCCGCATTTACGCCGCGCTGAAGTTCTTCCTCTATACGATGGCGGGTTCGATCTTGATGTTGCTGGCGATTCTGTGGCTCGGGATCTATGGAAATACGTTCTCCGTTCCCGACCTGATCGCGCGCGGCGGCATCCCAGCCAACATTCAAATGTGGTTATTCATCGCCTTCGCGCTTGCCTTCGCTATTAAAGTGCCGATGTGGCCCCTGCATTCGTGGTTGCCCGACGCGCACGTAGAAGCGCCGACCGCCGGCTCGGTGATCTTGGCGGGCGTGTTGTTGAAATTGGGAACGTATGGTTTCGTGCGCTTCAATCTGCCGTTGTTCCCCGAGGCGGCTGTCAGCGCCGCCCCGTGGATGGCGCTCCTCGCTGCGATTGGAATTATTTACGGCGCGGCGGTATCGTACGCACAAGCCGACATCAAAAAACTAGTCGCTTACTCTTCTGTCAGCCACTTGGGATTCGTTATGCTTGGCGTGTTCGCGCTGAATCCCGAGGGCGTCGCCGGCGGCATTTTGCAGATGATTAACCACGGCGTCAGCACCGGGGCGTTGTTCCTCTTGGTCGGTATGATCTATGAACAAACGCATACGCGCGAATTCAGATTGTACGGCGGCTTGTGGAAGATCACGCCGGTCTTTGGCACGATCTATCTCATCACCTCCATGTCTTCGATGGGCTTGCCGGGGCTTAACGGCTTCGTAGGCGAGTTCACAGTCTTGCTTGGCGCATGGGGCGCGGGTCAAAACGGCGTGTTCTATTGGGGCGGCGTCTGGCTGGCGGCAATTTCTGCGCTGGGCGTCATCATGGCGGCGGTATATATACTCTATATGTTTCAAAGAATGTTTATGGGTCCGCTGGGCGAGATCGTCGAAGAGGCGAAAAAACACGGGCGTCCGATTCGCGACCTCAATTGGCGCGAGATCGCTGTGATCGCGCCATTGGTCATCTTGATGTTTTGGATCGGCTTATATCCCGCGCCGTTCTTCAATCTCATGGCTCCCGCCGTGAATCATCTCGTCGGAATGCTGCCGCTGCCCTAACATGAGTAAACTTTATCCCGCAAGGGCGAATCGAAAATGACACTTTCTGACTTCACTACCATTCTTCCGGTTGCCATTCTCGCAGTCTGGGCATGCGCGTTGTTAGTGGCGGATCTCTTTATCCCCAAAGATCGTAAAGGCGTTACGGCGTTGCTTGCCGCGCTGGGATTGGCGATCTCGCTGGGATACACCCTATCTCAGATCGGCGACGAAAGACTAGGCTTCAGTGGCATGGTCGCGCTTGATGGATTCTCAATCTTTCTAAACGCCCTGATTCTCGTCTGCGGACTGCTTGGGGTTGCGCTCGCCTACGATTATCTTAAACGGATGAACATTGAGCGCGGCGAGTATTACGTCTTATTGCTCTTTAGCAGCATTGGCGCCATGCTCATGGCACAAGCCGCCGATCTCATCATTGTCTTCCTCGCGCTTGAATTGCTTTCCATTCCGCTCTATGTGCTTTCTGCGTTTGCACGTTCTAATGTAAGCTCGGAAGAGGCGGGTTTGAAATATTTTCTGCTCGGCGCGTTCTCGTCCGGATTCCTCGTCTACGGTATCGCGCTGATCTTCGGCGCCGCGCACACGACGAATTTGTACGCCATTCTAGCCGCCGCTTCGGCTTCGACCGTCAGTCCTCTTCTTGCCTTCGGCGCCGCTCTCGTTTTGATCGGGTTTGGCTTTAAGATCGCGGCAGTTCCTTTTCACATGTGGACGCCAGACGCCTATCAAGGCGCGCCCACCGCTGTAACCGCGTTTATGTCGTCGAGCGCGAAGATTGCGGGCTTTGCCGCATTGCTGCGCGTATTTGTCACCGCCTTTTCGCCTCTTGCCGTGAATATGACCGATGTCTTATGGGGACTTTCCGCGCTGACGATGGTCGTAGGCAACATTATTGCCATTACGCAGACCGACATCAAACGCATGCTGGCTTATTCGAGCATTGCGCATGCCGGGTATATCTTGATGGCTTTTGTTCCTTATGGCAACGCGGCGGTGGCGCCGGTGTCTGTAGCCGCAGGATTGTTCTATCTTATTGTTTATGCGGTCACAAATTTCGGAGCGTGGGGCGTGGTCATCGCTGTAGAGCGCACAGAAGGGAAAGGGCTTGCCATCAGCGACTATTCGGGGCTGGCAAAAAATCATCCGGCGCTTGCCGCCGCGATGTCCATCTTTATGGTCTCGTTAATTGGATTTCCGCCTACGCTTGGACTGGTCGGAAAAGTTTACCTTTTCCGCGCGGTAATTGACGGTGGGTTTGTGGTCTTGGCGGTGATCGGCGTGCTCACCTCGATCATCTCTGCGTTCTATTATTTGCGCGTCGTCGTCAATATGTATATGCGAGACGGCGAGCCGGCCGTTCGGCGCGAGTTCTGGCTCGACTTCACCTGGGGCGCGCTGGCGTTTCTGACCGTGTTTTTGAGTCTCATTCCGCAAACGTTATTCGCTTGGGCGAGTTCAGCCTTGATGAAACTCTTCTAAAAGACGGAATTGACTCTGTTAAATCGCAAGCGGATGGCGTAACGCGTCATCCGCTTTTTTCTGTTGCGATGCAGTCGAGCCGCTACGCGGCGGCGTCTTCCACAAACGGAGCGAAGCGTGCGCGTTCCTCTGCTGACAGCCGGTGTGGTTGCAGCGATTTGATATTCAAGAATGCGCCGCGTTGTTGCGCTTCCGCCGCCAGTTTGCCTTTCTTGTTATAAAAACGGAATTGTAGAATGCCCGAGCTGTTTCGCAGTTCAGACATCCAAACCTCGATGCGGACGCGTTCGCCTAGGTAGAGCGGAGTTTTATACTTGATATGCGTTTCCATTAAGACTGGGGCAAAATCTTGTTTCATGATCTCTGTAGTGACCATGCCCGCCGCTTCCAGTAATTTTGTGCGCCCGATCTCCATCCATTGAATGTATACGCCGTTGTTGACATGCCCGAGAAAGTCAATATGAAATGTGTGGATTTCCTGTTCGAATACGATCTTTTGCATACTATGTTCCTTTACTTCCAAATATTCCCATACCCAAACTCTCCTTGCAGCAATTTTCCCTCCGCGAAGCGACTGAATCGAAACGGCGTAATGTCCACCGTCTTGGGCGTTCCATCCAAAATTAACTCCGCCATGCTTGCGCCTGCGGCGGGGGAGGTCTTGAAGCCTGTGCCGCTCAGCCCGCATGCCAAGTAAAAGCCATGCAAGTCTGTGCCGCTGTAGATAGCGCGTTGATCGGGCGTGATGCCGTCGCGCCCCACGTGGATGGAGTGCAAGCCGCTCTGCTCGATCTTGGGAATGCGCTTCGCCATCTGGTCAATGAGTTTTTCGAGGAACGTGTCGGTGGGCGTTTGGTCTTCGGCGTCGGGCTCCTCGCCGCGCAGAGACTCGTCTTCGCCTGCGGCAAGGATGAGCGCGCTGCCCTCGGGACGAAAATAGCAGTTGGTGACATCGTCAATGCAGGCGGGAATGCGACCTAGCGAGGATGGACGGTGCAAGAACGCGACATCGTGCGTCCACGTTTCAAGTGGAACCTTGAGTCCTGCAAGGCTTGCGACATGCTTTGCCCACGCTCCCGCTACGTTGACGACGATGGGCGCGTCGAAGTTTCCTTGCGCGGTGTCCACGCCGATGACTTTTCCGCCTGCTGCGTTGATGGCGGTCACTTCACAATTTTGAATCAATGTCGCGCCGTTGCGTTTGGCGGATTCAAGGAACGAGTTGGTTGTGAGTGTCGCGTCGGCGTAGCCAGAATCGGGTTCGTATGCAGCGTAGTCGAAGTGATCCGCTATCAGGTCAGGAAAGAGGCGTTCAACTTCATCCGCCGAAATGACCGATGTGTTGATTCCAAGTTTTTGTTGGTTGGCAACGTTGCCGCGCAGTTTAGCCTCATGCTCGCGTTTAGCGATTTGTAAGAAACCTGTTTTTTGAAATCCAGAATCGCCGCCGATTCTATTTCTCCAATCGTTAAAATATATTTGATAACTCTTGAACGTCAACTCCGATTCGGCGGCGAGATCGTAGTGCATACGGATAAGTCCGCTAGAGTGACCCGTCGCGCCCGAGGCGGTCGTTTTGCGTTCGAGGATGGTAGGTTTGAGTCCGCGTTCGGCGAGATGAAAGGCGATGCTGGCGCCCATCACGCCCGCGCCGATGACAATCGCGTTTGTTGTTTGAGGCATGTGAAATTCCTTTCTGAGCGGTGGGTGGCAGCCAATAATTGAAGAGGAGTAAACGCGGAATATTTGACGCCGCGCTTATTTATAATAACTCTTTTACTCCCGTCAGTTCATCTTCCGTCAACTTCCATTCCGCCTTCTTTGCATTCTCGCTGACCTGATCGGGAGTCGTCGCGCCAGCAATGACGGAGGGAATCGCTGGCTGACTGAGCAACCAGCTAAAAGCCAGGTCGTGAAGCGTGTGCCCGCGTGAGTCGGCGAAGGCGCGCAGTGCGTCCAATTTGTCGAAAGTTGCATCGGTGAGTCGGTTCTTCACATAAGGGCTGAATGTGCCGCGCGACCCTTCGGGAGCGGGTTCGCCGCGCGTGTATTTGCCGGTAAGCAGACCGCCGGCAAGCGGAAAATACGGTAAGATGCCGATGTTCGCCCACACGCAATAGGGGACGAGTTCGCGCTCGGCGTCGCGCTCGAGCATGTTGTAATGCGTTTGAGTTGTGACGAAGCGCTCCCAGCCCATCATCTCGGCGAGCGTGTTGCTGTGTGCCAATTGCCACGCCGAAA
Source organism: Anaerolineaceae bacterium (assembly GCA_022181005.1). Classification (GTDB taxonomy): domain Bacteria; phylum Chloroflexota; class Anaerolineae; order Anaerolineales; family Villigracilaceae; genus Defluviilinea. The sequence continues at coordinate 7,916 of BQMV01000238.1, forward strand.
ATTGACTCGCGCCAATGTAGCGGACTTTCCCCGCGCGGACGAGATCGTCGAGCGCGCGCATCGTCTCCTCGGCGGGAACCGATTCATCCCACGCGTGAATTTGATACAGATCAATATGGTCGGTTCTCAGCCTTCGCAGACTCGCCTCGACCGCGCTGAGGATGTGGTAGCGCGACGCGCCGACATCGTTCGGTCCCTCGCCCATTTTGAATCGGACTTTCGTGGCGATAACCGCGCGTTCTCTTTCGCCTTCGAGCGCCGCGCCGACAAATTCTTCCGATGCGCCGTGTGGGTTGCCATACACGTTTGCAGTATCGAAAAAATTAATCCCCTCATCCAACGCGCGATGGAGGACGGCTTTTACGCCGTCTTTATCCACTTTGCCGCCGAATTGATTGCATCCGATTCCGATGACGGAAACTTTTACGCCTGCCTTGCCGAGATTGCGATATTCCATAGCGGTCTCCTAATTTTCGTTAGCTTCTTCCGTGTATTTATACAAGTATAATCTCATCCATGCTCAAGGCGCTTATCTTTGATTTTGACGGGTTGATTCTCGATACGGAAACTCCCGAATATCTTGTTTGGAAAAATATATATCGCGAGAATGCGTTCGACTTTCCACTGGAAGAATGGAATAAAATTGTCGGCGGTCGCGGGCTTTCAGATTTTAATGCGGCGGATCACCTCGCGCATCTTTCGCAGGGACGGCTGGATGCGGCTTCTGTGCGCGCGCGCCATAGCGCCGAAAGCCTTGCCATGATCCATGCGCAGCCGATTCTACCCGGTGTTTTGGAAGCGATCTACTTCGCGAAACAAGACGGTTTGAAACTGGCGATCGCTTCCAGTTCGTCGCACGCTTGGGTGGATAATCACACAAAACGACTTGGAATCTTCGATGATTTTGATGCGATAATTTGTGCGGAAGATGTTGGCGCGGGCAAGACCAAACCGAATCCCGACCTATTCCTCGTCGCGCTGAACCGGCTGCAAACGCGGAAGGAAGAAGCGTTGGTCTTTGAGGATTCCCCAAACGGCGTGAAAGCGGCAAATCGCGCGGGGATTTTTGTTATAGCGGTCCCAAATCCCGCAACGGCGGCGCTGGCTTTTGATAACGCCGACTTGATCGTGAAGTCGTTAAGCGAGTTATCGTTGCCGCGCTTATACGAGTTGCGAAAGCGGCGCTTACTCGATGATGATCGGCGCGGCGGAGATGGGGGTATCGGTTAATTCTTTATGCGGGGTGAAAATTGCGGCAAACCATCCCAATGCGGCGGCAACAAAGGCGATCACAAAAACGACATGGATGGCGCTTGTCATAGCGAGGCGCACCCCGGCTTCGGCGACTGCCTCTGTAATGGGGGCGGGGTCGAGAAGTTGCGAGACCAATCCTACATCGAGATGGAGCGCGCTTAAGCTTGAGGCGAGTTTCGCGCTCAATGCCGCGCCCATCACGCTGACGCCTAGCGTTCCGCCCATCGAACGACTGAATTGCAGCATGGAGGTCGCCGTGCCGAGATGACGCCGCTCTACGGTTGTTTGTACGGCGATGACATACGATGGAATGGAAAGCCCCATACCGAGACCCATCATCCCGATAAAGATCATGACATGTGTTTGCGAGCTGTTTGCGCCAAAGAGCGCCAGCAGGCTTGCCCCCACGAAGAAAATGCTGGTGCCGATCACGCTTAAGCGGCGGTACCCGATCTTTAGCAAAATACGCGTGCCGAAGATGCTGCCCGTCACCCAACTGAGCAGCATGGGCGTGATCGTAACGCCGGCTTGCGTGGGGCTTGCGCCGAGAGCCGACTGCACAAATAATGGGATAAATGAGATTGTGCCAAAAACCGCCCAACCGGTAAATAAACTGTGCGAGGTGGCGGTTGAAAAGAGCCTATCGCGAAACAGCCCAATCGGTAAAATAGGGTTTGTGGCGCGAAACTCGACCCAAATGAGCGCGGCGAGGAGGATGATAGATACGGCGATGGCAGCCCACCCAAACGACGTGCCCAATTCCATTAGCCCAAGCAACAGACTCACCACGCTTGCTGAGAGCAGAGCGGCGCCGGCGTAATCAATGTCGAGTTGTTCGTGAGTGTAGACTTGATCTTTCCATGCAAGCGCGACGATCGTCCCGGCGATCAGGCCGGGAATGACATTGATATAGAAAACCCAACGCCATGAAAGTTGATCCACAATGAAGCCGCCAAGCAACGGACCTGCTACAGAAGAAACGCCCCATACGCCTGAGAATAAACCCTGCATTTTTGTGCGTTGTTCGAGCGAGAACATTTCGCCAATAATGATGAATGCCAGCGGCATGATGCCGCCTGCGCCGATGCCCTGTAACGCGCGCGCGAAGATCAGTTGGGTGAGCGTGGTCGCTGCGCCGCACCAAAGCGACCCGATGAGGAAGAGCGACATGGCGAAAACGTAGAGTTTTCGCCGCCCATAAATATCTGAAATTTTCCCGTATAGGGGAACGGTTGTAGTGGACGTGAGCATATAGGCGGAAAAAACCCATGAGTAATTTTTCAACCCACCCAACTGTCCGACGATGGTCGGCATGGCGGTCGCCACCACGGTAGATTCCATAGAAGCTAGAAACAGGCTGAACATAATGCCAATCGTGACAATAACGATGCGTTTGTGTGTCATAATTTCCTTGTCGGGACGCGTGTAATGAAACTGTAGCGGTTTTTGCGCTCGCAATCATACCCGAAAAATGAACCGCTTTAAAAGATGGATTGCAATCTAATACTTTTGAAAGGCGATTAGAGAGCGTTGAGGGAAACGCCTAAGCTTGAATCAACAAATAGAAACGTGAAACGTGGGAAGGATTCGTGCATTTTTCCGATTTGGCGGAGCCGATTTATCAACTAGATGAATTCAAGTTGAAAACTCCCGCTGATTGATGTCGGCGGGAGTTTTGACGTTTAAGCTCCGATCTCTAGCATTTCCCCATATAGTTTCCGATGAACAATACTTAATGCACGGACTTGTTCTGCCGCATGATATGAGGACCGCACCAATGGATTCGACTCAACCCATTTGAAACCGAGTTCTTTTCCATAGTCGCGCAATTCAGCGAATTCTTCCATTGTGTAATAGCGCGCCAACGGCATATGTTGTTTACTGGGTTGCAGGTACTGACCGATCGTCAAGATATCTACGCCCCATGCGCGTTGATCGCGCATCACGGCTTTGACCTCGTCCAATTCTTCGCCCAGACCGACCATAATGCCCGATTTGGTCAACACATCAGGGTCGAGTCTTTTGGCGTTTGTGAGAGTCGCTTGCGCCCATTCGTAGTTATCTTGCGGCTGCACTTGCTTAAAGAGTCGCGGCACGGTCTCTACGTTGTGATTTAAAATTTCGGGTCGCGCGTCTATAACGATCTTCAATGCTTCGATGGAGCCTTTGAAGTCGGGGATTAACACTTCGATTGAGCAGCCTGGCAAAATCTCTCGGATTCTACGAATAACCATGGCGAAGATCGGCGCGCCTCCATCCCGGCGTTCATCGCGGTTTACCGAGGTGATAACCGCGTGCTTTAAATCCATGGCTTTCACGGCTTGCGCTACGCGTTCGGCTTCGTCCCAATCCAGCGGCAGAGGCTTGCCGTGTTTGACGTCGCAGAATCCGCAGGTGCGCGTGCAAACGTCGCCTAGCATGAGGAAGGTGGCGGTTCCGCTGCCCCAGCATTCGCCCAGGTTTGGGCACATGGCTTCTTCGCACACAGTATGCAACGATTTGGAACGCATCAGCGTTTGAATGCGTTCGTAGTTTTCTCCGGATGGCGCGCGGACTTTGATCCATTCGGGGCGGCGCAGAGGGCGCACGTCTGTTGAGGGGATGATTCGGTCTCTGGTAGGCGTAACAGTCATAAGGTCCTGTAATGATGCGTCATTGTGAAGCGCTTCGCAACGACGCCGTTAATATTTTCTAACTTTTAATCGAATACCGTTAACTTGGACGACTTCTACCTTGTCGCCCTTACGAATAGGTTCAGATTCCTGCGTCGCTTCGGCGCTCCATAGCTCAGATTGCACATGAACTTGACCGTGCGCGTCTTTCCAGTTTTTGACGACTCCGACCTTCCCAACATACGACTCTACCCCTGCGCTGATGGGCGTGCGTAACGCACGCAATGCGAAGAGAAGGATGATAAAAAACAGCGCGCCGATCGCTATCCCTGTAGCGATCACGAGCGGGACCGATACGCGTTGAAATTGCGGCGTGCCCGGCGAGTTGAATAATACCAACGCGCCCACGATAAACGATGCGACTCCGGCGGCAGTTAAGGCGCCGTGCGTCGGCGCTTTGATATCGAGTATAAACAGTACAAACGCTGTAATAAGAAAGATAATGCCGAACCAATTGACCGGTAATGTGCCCAAGCCGTATGCCGCCAAACTTAGACATACAACGCCGATGAAGCCGGCGACCCAGCCACCCGGACTGGAGATTTCGATCAATACGGCTTGCACGCCGATGGCGATCAAAAGAAAAGCGATGTTCGGGTCGGTGAGGATGAGTAGGAAGCGTTCGATAAAGCTTAAGTCTAGCGGTTGTATGCGCGCGTCTTGAGTATATAGCGTGCGCGCGCCGGCGTTTGTTTGCACGGTAAAGCCGTTGAGCGCCTTGAGCAAATCGTCAATGGAGTTTGCTTTGAAGTCAATTAAATGCGTCTGAAGGGCTTCGTCTACCGTAACGGCTTTGGCTTCGTCTATCATTGCCTCGGCAAGCGCTAGCGCCGCTTTGCCGCGCGGCTCAACAAACGGGCGGATGACGGCTTTTGTGGCGTTGGTTGCTTTAGCGCGCGCGTCTGAGTTGAGGTCTGCGCCCGAACTGTCAATTGGGCTGGAAGCTCCGATAATCGTCTCAGGCGCCATGGCTACAGCGTGTCCCGCCATTGCGATGATCGCCCCGGCGCTGCCTGCTATGGCGTTTTTGGGCGCCACATACACTACGACCGGAACGTCGCTGGCGCGGATGGCAGTAACGATCTTAAACATGGTATCCATGCTTCCGCCTAGGGTGTTGATCTGAAGGATCAACACTTCCGCATTGCGGCGTTGCGCTGTTTCGATCCCCCGCACGACATATTCGAGCAAAGGCGGCATGATCGGCGCTTCCACTGTCATTACCAAGGCAAGCGGTTCGTCGCTTTGAGCGCGGGCTGGTTGAAAGGCGCTTAACAACGCGCTGAGAAAGATAAATAGAATGCCGATTCGCTTCATAGCGCGCATTATAACCCCCAAACGCAATTCCTTAATATCATTTATTCCTTTCCAGCGGATCCGCTCCGCTATAGAAATGATCGTCGCGCCGGCTAACATTTGCGATTGTTCTACGTTATCGTAAATTCTCCTGGATATATGAAAAGAAAGACTGCGCGTAACCTGCGTAGAGCGCCGTCTTCGCCGGCGCGGTTGGCCGAGCGCGGCGCTCGGTAAGGTAAAATTCTATCGCTAGATGAAACCCGCGCTTCGCGCATGGAGTTCAAGACAGGTCTTATGCGGCTTCGATTTCAATTGCTCATTTTCATGTTTCTGCGGACGATTTTTAATATCGCGTACCGCATGGTCTATCCATTTCTCACAGTTTTTGCGCGCGGGCTAGGCGTAGAGTTGACGACTCTTTCACTCGTCGTCGCCGGGCGTTCGTTAGTGGGCGCGTTCGTACCGGTCGTTGGAACTCTTGCCGACCGGCACGGTCGGAGATTTGGCATGTTGGCAGGCGCGTTGTCGTTCACGTTTGGTATGGGGTTGGTTGCGTTTCTGCCCAATATTTACACGTTTAGCGCTGCAATGCTTTTCGCCGTTTTCGGCAAGTATCTGTTCGACCCTGCCATGCAAGCCTACCTTGGCGACCGCGTCCCCTATCATCGGCGCGGAACCGCGCTTGCAGTCACTGAAATCGCGTGGTCGCTTTCGTTCATTGTAGGGATTCCGCTGGTCGGCTGGCTGATCAATCGTTACGGTTGGACGGCTCCTCTGCCTCTTCTGGCGGGATTTGGCGTGATGATGATTCTCATCGTCTGGCGTATGGTCCCGCGCAAAGACGCGCATCACGTTCGGACTTCCGATACGGGCGGAAGTTACCGCGCTGTCTTAAAGAACATCCCAGCCTTAGCGGGGATTTCTATCGCGTTGTGGGCGAATGCGAGCAACGAGCTGGTCAATTTGATCTTCGGCGTATGGCTTGAAGACTCGTTTGGCTTGAGGATCGCCGCATTAGCAGGCGCCTCCGCTGTGATCGGAATCTCCGAACTGAGCGGCGAGAGTCTTGTGGCGCTGACGACCGATCGGCTTGGCAAAACGCGCGCGCTCGCCATCGGGCTGGTCGGCAACGCGCTTAGCGCGGCGGCGCTTCCGCTCATCGGCGTTACTCCGCTTGGCGCGTTGATCGGTTTGTTCTTCTATTACATTACCTATGAGTATATTATGGTTAGTCACATCCCGTTGATGTCCGAAATTGTCCCGCAGGCGCGCGCAACGCTGCTTTCATTCAATTTGACCGGGCATGCGCTCGGGCGGGCGCTCGGCGCGGCGCTTTCGACGTGGATTTACGTTCGCTTTGGATTCTTCCCGATCGTGATCGTGTCCATTCTTTTTACATGTTTTGGGATGCTCGCACTCGGCGAACTGACGCAAAAGATCGTGATCTTACCGAGAATTATTGGGTTGTTCCGCCGCGCCCAAAGAAGCGAAATATGATCGTTATAATCTTTTATGGCTTCTTCCTTTTTCTCTTCGTCATTGGTTTATTGTGGATTTTGATTCCCGCGTTTTATGGACCGCCGTCGCATCCCACGCATCCCGATCGAATTCGACGCGCGTTGAAGTTTGCGAACCTACAGCCTGACGAAATCCTATACGATCTTGGCGCAGGCGACGGGCGCGTCTTGCTGATCGCCGCGCAAGAATTTGGCGCGAAACCTGTCGGCGTTGAGGTCGGGCTTGTGCAATGCGCGTTGATCCGGTTGCGAATCGCTGCGAGCGGGCTCGCCGATAAAATTCAACTCAAATGGGAAGATTACTTTAAAACGGACCTGACCCAAGCGGATGTCGTGTTCCTCTATGTCACATCGCGAGAAGCAACGCGGCTCGCGCCGCTTCTGGAAAGAGAGATGAAGCCGGGTTCGCGGTTGATTTCAATTTCTGCAGATTTCCCTGAATGGGAGCCGTCTCAGTTTGATAATCGTGACTTGATCTTCATCTATGTTATGCCGCCGCAACGCGGAAATTTGACGACATATTTACTCAAGCAAGATTCCTGAGACAGCGAGGAGTCTTTGCTCTGCTTTTAGAACTACGCTGTTATCTTGAGACCTGTAAGCAAAATCCTTTTTATCGTCATTTCGACGAGCGCAGCGAGGAAAAATCTTAGACATCGTATTTGAAAGACCTATAATCAAGACTCCTCGCTGCGTTCGAAGCGACATTCTATTAATTTGAATACAGACTCTAGGTTATTTGTGGTTAAATAGCCTTAGTCGTTACTTTCCTTTACTTTGGATGCCCATGCTTATTCACTCCTCCTCCCAACTCCTCACCTTACAAGGCGGTCCCCAACGCGGACGAGTCCTCGGCGCCCTCGGAATTATCGAAAATGGCGCGGTTGTCGTACACGATGAGAAAATCATTGCTGTCGGGAAAACCGACGAACTCAAAGCCGGCTACCCCGATGAACCGACTCTTGACGCAAGCGGATGTGTGCTTATGCCCGGCTTCGTAGACCCGCACACACATCTTATTTGGGCGGGCGATCGCGCGGATGAGTTTGAGATGAAAATGTCGGGCAAACCGTACCTTGAGATTCTGGCAGAGGGCGGCGGCATTATCTCAACCGTCAAAAAGACGCGCGCTGCCAACATGGAAACGCTTATTGCACAGAGCCGTGCGCGCCTCTTGCGCATGTTCATTCATGGCACAACCACCGCTGAAGCCAAAACTGGATACGGCTTACAAACCGCTACCGAACTGCGCCTGCTTAAAGCCCTGTTGGCGCTTGACGATGAGTCGCCGCTTGATCTTGTCGTCACCTTTCTCGGCGCGCATGCCATTGCGCCGGAATATAAAGACGACCCGCAAGGTTACACAGATCTGGTCAGCGGCACGATGCTGCCCATGCTTAAAGAATGGTGGGGGACGCACGCGCCGCGACTCCCGCTCCCGTTTGTAGATGTGTTTTGCGAGACGAAGGCTTTTAACTTGCTTCAATCGAAACAAATTCTTACACAAGCGAAAGAACTTGGATTTCCGCTTAAAATTCACGCCGACGAATTTGATAACCTTGGCGGCGCGGCGCTGGCGGCGGAACTGGGCGCGGCTTCAGCGGATCATTTGGTGGTCACTTCCGACGTGGATATTGCCGCATTAGCGAAATCGGAAACGGTCGCCGTGTCGCTTCCTTGCACGCCGTTCGGACTGGCTGAAGAACATTACACGCCTGCGCAAAAACTGATCGCCGCCGACGCTTACTTCGCCCTTGCCACCGATTGTAATCCCGGCACTACATGGAACGAGTCGATGCAATTTGTGATCGCGCTTGCCTGTCGGGCAATGAAAATAACTCCCGCGCAAGCCATCGCCGCTGCGACAATTAATTCAGCGCATGCGATTCAAAGATCCGAGACGATCGGCTCTATCGAAGTCGGTAAGCAAGCGGATATGTTAATCTTAAATGTTCCGGACTATCGTCATTTGGGGTATCGTTATGGAACGAACCTCGTCCGACAAGTAATTAAACGCGGCAGAGCCTACTCTGTGGACGTAGGGTATTATCAAACGGCATAAATGAATATAGTGGAGGATTAGTTTGTATAGTGCGCAGAAGGCTTTTCATGGACCCTAAATGGATCGTTTTTGCCTCGATCTTGCTGATAAACTCGTTTGCAGCGGCGATCATCGCGGTTTTTTTAACACGCGCGCATAAAGCGCCTGGGCGAAAATCGCTGCTGTATGTGACGCTCATGCTTGTAGTGTGGAGTTTTTCCTATGCGCTCATCACGCTCTCGACGACGCGCGAGGCAAAACTAATGTGGCTCAGAATCGAGAACATTGGCATCCTTACAACGCCGGTCTTCTGGCTTTTTTTCACTTTGCGTTATAACCGCCTAGGCGATTGGCTGAATGGGTACAACATCCCGCTGTTTTTCATCATTCCTGGAATTTCGCTGTTTTCTTTACTTTCAGAACGCTGGTTTCATCTCTATTACGCCTCGGTGAGACTGGCGTCTGAGACAGGCGGACCGTTAGCGATCGAGCGTGGACCGTGGTACGTCGTTCAGTTAATCTATTCATATTTGCTTAGCGTAGTCGCGACGGCGTTGTTGTTGCGGCTGGCAAAGCAATATCAAGGCGTTTATCGCGAGCAAATGTATGTGCTAATTGGCGCGGCAGCGACGCTGTTCGTAGTGAATATTCTCTATCAAGCATCGCTGAGTTTTCTCCCTGAGTCCGTTTCCTCCATTGACCTTACGCCGATCTTTTTTACGGTATCCGTCGCTTTGATCAGCGTAGGTTTATTTAAACTGCGAATCTTTAATTTGATACCCATTGCGCGACATACTGTTTTTGACTATATCCCTGAGATGGTATTTGTCGTTGACGCACGCAATATTATGATAGATGCGAACCTTGCCGCTCAGCGCGCATTGGGCAAGAATAAGGAGGAGATCGCTGGACGCGATCCGCGAGAGGTCTTCCATGAATGGCCCCAACTCCTTCAATATTTTCTCTCTACCGACAAAATACAGGAAGAGATTAAAATGCCGGGCGACCCGCCCCGCACGCTTGAAGTTAATATGACCGTCTTGCGAAGTTCATCGAATCGTCTGGTAGGGAAGGCGGTGGTTGCTCACGACGTCACCGAGCGGAAATGGTTGGAGAATGATCTGATAGCGAATAATGAGACGTTAACGAGTCAGTTGAAAGAGATCGAGAAACTTCGCAGAATATTGCAAGAACAAGCGATTCGCGACCCGTTGACGAGCGCGTATAATCGCCGTTATATGGTTGAGTTTTTGACGATGGAGATCGCGCGCGCAAAACGCGATCAAACCCCGTTTTCTATTATTATTACGGATATGGATAATTTCAAAATGTTCAACGACGCTTATGGGCATAAATGCGGCGATGTTATTTTGCGAGAAACTGCGCTCTTTTTCGCCCAACGCGCGCGTAAAATTGACGCGGTTTGTCGTTTCGGCGGCGAAGAATTTGTAATTCTCATGCCCGGTGTAACGCGTGACGAGGCGTACGAACAAGCCGAGATTTGGCGTCAAAGCTTTGCAGATTACGCTATCGTATACGAAGGCATTGAACTGTTCGTTACGTTCTCTGCGGGCGTTGCTTCATATCCTCACCATGGCTCGACGGATGAAGCCCTTTTGCAAGCCGCGGATCGAGCGTTATATCGCTCAAAAGAAACTGGTAAAAATAGAGTAACTGTTTACGATACTTTGAAAAACTTGTAGGAGCATTAAATGCATATAGATATTATTGGCGTGCCAATGGATCTTGGCCAGAGCCGTCGCGGCGTAGATATGGGTCCCAGCGCGATTCGCTACGCCAATCTCCGCGAAAAGTTAGAAGGTTTGGGGCATGTGGTTGAAGACAAAGGAAATATCGAAGTTCCGATCCTTGAAACATGTTCGGTCACCGAACCGAAACTCAAGCATATTGACTGCATCGTACCGATAGCGCGACGAGTCGCGGGAGCGGTCGCTGCGTCTCTTCAACGTGGACGGTTTCCTTTAGTGTTGGGAGGCGACCACAGCCTTGCTCTTGGCTCAGTGCGCGGAGCGGCAAAGCAGAATCGCGTCGGTGTGATCTGGCTGGATGCGCATGCCGATTTCAACACGCACGAAACGACCCCCTCCGGGAATATTCACGGAATGCCGCTCGCCGCCTTATGCGGGCTCGGCGACCCGCGCTTGACCGCTTTATGGAATGAAACACCTCCAGCCATAAACCCTCAACGCGCCGCTATTTTGGGAGCGCGCGATCTAGACGCCCGTGAAAAAGATAATCTTCATCAAGCGGGTGTGCTTGTGATTGGCATGGAGCAAATCGATCGTATTGGCATGCTTGCCGCGTTAGAGCAATGTATTGAGCGCGTCAGCCGCGACATGGACGGCATCTACCTTTCGTTAGACCTTGACGCGCTTGATCCGCGTTTTGCGCCGGGCGTCGGCACGCCTGTGCCCGGGGGATTAACCTACCGTGAAGCGCATTTGGCTTGTGAAGTGCTGGCTGGCACCGGAAAACTGATTGGTATGGACCTGGTTGAAGTGAATCCTATCCTAGACGAAAAGAATCAAACCGCCGAACTCGCCGTCGAATTTGCCGGCTCCGCGCTTGGTTCGCGAGTGTGGGTAGAGTGAACCGCTAACTGCGTAAGGATGACAACTTGATGTTAAAAAATGGGGAGCGCCGAGTTTCTTATTAAATACGATACAATTTAAGTATGAATGCTGTCAATGGTCCCATATTAGTTGTCGAAGACGTCCCCAATGTGCTTGAATTGCTGGAAGTGACGTTGCGTTTCAAAGGCTACGCAGTAAGTTCTGCGCGTAATGGCGAAGAAGCGTTGGAGGTAATCGCAAAACAGAGACCGGCGCTGATCGTCACCGATATTTTAATGCCCAAATTAGACGGATACGCGTTTGTGCAAAAATTGAGACTTGACCCTGCAACGCGTTCGATCCCGGTAATATTCCTATCGGCTACCTATGTCACGCCTGAAGATAAAGAATTTGCGTTAAGCTTGGGCGCATCGCGTTTCATGGAAAAGCCGATTGACACCGAAGATTTTCTATTGACAGTCGCTGAATTGATTGTGCAACAGTCTGCGCAGGCTCGACCGCTCGATATGGAAACGTTTTATGTAGGCTACCGTACGCGCCTTGAAAATAAATTGCGCCATAAAAACTCACAGATCGTGCGCGCCGAGCGATTGTTAGCGACGCTGCCGCTCGACCAAAAGCCAGCCTTCGAAGCGTTGCTTCAGCAGTCCACGCGCGACCGCGATGAAATTCAAGCCGAGCTCTACGACATCTATAAAACGCTCGAAGATTTGAGAAAATAGTTTGCGCGTTTATGGCGGGGAGCGCCTGTCGTAAACGATTGAATGGAGGATGGGATGCAGCCGACGTTGGCTTATCTTGAAACCCTTGCTCGTGGAGCGGGCGCTATTTTACGCGATGGATACGACAAGGAGCATCAGGTAGATTACAAAGGCGTTATTGACCTAGTGACGGAAATTGATCGTCAATCGGAAGAGTTCTTACTCAGGCGGGTAAGGGCGGATTTCCCTAATCATCATGCGCTTGCTGAAGAAAGCGGCGGTATTCAGGGAGATAGAGAACACATCTGGTATATCGACCCGTTAGATGGAACCGTGAATTACGCGCATCATATTCCCGTTTTTTGCGTTTCGATCGCCTATGCTTCGGCTGGCGCGATGAGATTGGGCGTCGTCTACGATCCGCTTCGCGACGAGATGTTCTCTGCAGAACGCGGCAAAGGCGCCTATTTGAATCAAAGGCGGATGCAAGCTTCGCAGGTCTCTGAGTTGCAGAAGAGTCTCTTAGTGACCGGTTTTCCATATGACGCTTGGAATACGGAACAGGATAATTTTGACAACTTCGTTCGCTTCTCGAAACTGACGCAAGGCGTGCGCCGACTCGGTTCGGCGGCGCTGGATTTATGCTATGTGGGCGCCGGTCGCTTCGACGGATTTTGGGAACTCGCGCTCCGTTCTTGGGATGTGGCAGCGGGCGGGTTAATCTGCGAGGAAGCGGGCGCGTATGTCACCAATGTCCACGGTGACGCAGACTATATCTCTCCGCCGCAATCCATTGTGGCGGCGGCGCCCGGTATTCATGCGCGAATGGTAAACGAGTTAGCGAAGCCCGGCTCACTTGACCCTTTGCCGAATATGAATTAAAATCTCCGCCTGTTAACGCCCTCGTAGCTCAGTGGATTAGAGCGCTTGCTTGCGGAGCAATAGGTCGCGTGTTCGAGTCGCGCCGAGGGCGCCATTGTTGAGGAGCGGGATGCCGCTCCTTTTCGTTTATAGAATCAATACGCATCGCATGACAATTACGAAACCTCAAATTCTGTTAACAAACGACGACGGCATCCGCTCGCCTGGGCTTTGGGCGGTCGCCGCATCTCTTTCGGACCTCGGATTCGTGACCGTTGCCGCACCGCGCGACCAATCTACGGGAATGGGGCGCAGCCTGCCGGGTACATCCGACGGCGTTATCCGCGAGGAACGTGTGCAAGTCAACGGTCAGGAATGGAGCGTGTTTGCTGTGAATGGCAGCCCGGCGCAAGCCGTCTTGCACGGCGTCTATGATGTATTGAAAAGCAAGCCTGATCTGGTTGTTTCGGGAATCAATTACGGCGAAAATATCGCTACAGGCATTACGATCTCTGGCACAGTGGGCGCGGCGCTTGAAGCCGCTTCGTTAGGCATTCCGGCGCTGGCGGTTTCGTTGGAGACTGATGCGAAATATCATCTTTCGTACTCGAACCATATAGATTTCTCCGTTGCGGCGGCGTTTGCGGCGCAATTTGCTCGCATGGCGCTGATGAAAGAATTCCCTGCCGATGTAGACGCGCTCAAAGTGGATGTTCCTTCGGATGCGACGCTTGACACGCCTTGGCGGCTGACGCGCGTTTCACGCCAGCGCTATTATGAGCCGGTGCCTGTCGAACGCGCTTCATGGGACGAGCCGGGCGCGATTGGCTATCACGCTGTGATAAATCTCGACGCCGAACCGCAAGACACAGATGTGTATGCGTTACGAAAAAGCCGCTTTGTTTCGGTGTCGCCGCTGAGCCTTGACCTGACCTCGCGCGTGAATTTCAACGCGTTGGACAATTTATTAAGAGAGTAATTGAAAGCGGGGGCGCGTATGTTGACGCTCTCTTTCCGTCGTGTTAGAATGCTTGTCGCGCGGGCGCGTAGCTCAATGGTAGAGCAGCGGCCTTTTAAGCCGTTTGTTGAGGGTTCGATCCCCTCCGCGCTCATAAGAAATCTTCTGTAAGAAGATTTCTTTATTTAACGGCTGAATCTTTAAACTTCATTCTCGAACGCCTGTGCTATAATCTCAACGCGTTCCCTTGCTTGCCGAAAAGACTACAATGAGTTTTGCCCACCTTCACGTTCACACTGAATATTCCATGCTCGACGGCTTCTCGAACATCAAGAAGTTGGTCAAACGCGTGAAAGAATTGGAGATGCCGGCGGTCGCGATCACCGATCACGGCACGATGCATGGCGTGATAGATTTCTACAATGCCGCGATCAATGAAGGCGTTAAACCGATTATTGGGGTGGAAGCGTATTTAGCGGCGCGAACGATGAGCGCTCGCGATTCAAAACTAGACCGCCAATCTTCGCACCTGCTCTTGTTGGCAGAGAACGAAACGGGATACAAAAACCTGCTTAAGATCGCTTCTGCCGCGCAGTTAGACGGCTTCTATTACTACCCGCGCATTGACCACGACTTTTTAGCGAAACATGCGGAAGGCATCATCGCCACATCGGGGTGTATGTCGGCTGAGATTCCGCGTTTGTTGCTGGATGATCGCGTTGACGACGCTGTCAAAAAGATGAATTGGTATTACGACGTCTTTGGGCGCGACAATTTCTTTATTGAACTGCAACAACACGATATTAAAGAAATTATGGGCTTAAATAAGAAATTGCTCGCTATGGGAATGAAACATTCGGCGCGATACGTCGCGACGAATGACGTGCATTATATTAATCAATCTGATGCGCACTTTCAAGATATTCTACTGGCGATTCAAACTCAATCGCGGCTGACAGACCCGGAACGGATGCGGATGTCGGATGATTCGTACTATCTCCGCACGCCCTCAGAAATGAGCCGTCTATTCGCCGAAATTCCCGAGTCGTTAAGCAATACGCTTCTTATTGCCGAACGCTGCAATGTAGATCTATCATTTAAAGGTTACCATCTACCCGAATTTCCCGTTCCTAATGGTTTTACCGTTTCGAATTACCTGCGTCATCTGTGCGAAGATGGCGTAAAGAAGCGCTATGGAGAGCGAGCGACTAATCCCAAGATCCAAGAGAGGATTGATTACGAGTTGGGCGTCATTAGCAAGATGGGATTCGACGCATATTTCCTAATCGTGTGGGATCTATGTCGTCACGCGCGCGAAAATAATATTTGGTATAACGCGCGCGGGTCCGCCGCAGGTTCGATCGTCGCGTATGTGTTGCAGATTACGGTCGTTGATCCGTTGCAACATGATCTGTTATTCGAA
Source organism: Anaerolineaceae bacterium (assembly GCA_022181005.1). Lineage (GTDB taxonomy): Bacteria > Chloroflexota > Anaerolineae > Anaerolineales > Villigracilaceae > Defluviilinea. Next base: position 23,236 of record BQMV01000238.1, read on the forward strand.
CGCTTCTTGAATCCCGGACGCATTTCTATGCCTGATATTGATTTGGATTTTCGCGACGACTGCCGCGCGGAAATGCTTGAATACTGCGCGCATACATACGGCAATGATAAAGTTGCGCAGATTATCACGTTCGGCACGATGGGGACAAAAGCCGCGCTGCGCGATGTGGCGCGCGTTATGGATATTCCCTTGCCTGAGGTGGATCGGGTGGCAAAGTTGGTTCCGTTCGTTTCGGGCCGCAACACGACCATGGAAGACGCGCTGGCAATTCCCGACTTCAAGAAGATCTATGATGAACAGCCGCATTTGCGCGAATTGATTGACACTGCCGCACAGATGGAAGGGACGGTTCGCAACGCAGGCACGCATGCCGCCGGCGTAGTCATCTCTGATAAACCAATCGTTGAATACTTGCCGTTGCATCGTCCAACCTCTGGCTCGGAAGAACTGCCGATCAAGGCGGTGACGCAGTTTGAAATGGGCGTCCTCGATTCGCTTGGCATGTTGAAAGTGGATTTCCTTGGGCTGATTACGTTGAGCGTGATGGCGAAAGCCTGCGCGTTAATCGAACAGCGTCATGGCGTGACGTTAGATTTAAACAACATTCCGCTCGACGACCCAAAATCGTTCGAAATCATGGGCGCGGGGCAGACCGCTGGCTTATTCCAAGTGGAAGGCGGGGGGATGACGCGCTGGATCGTCCAGATGAAACCGAAAACGTTGGATAATATTATCGCAATGGTCGCTTTGTATCGCCCGGGACCGATGGCGTTCATCCCCGATTACATTGCTCGCATGCAGGGTAAAGCGCAGGTGGAATATCGTCACCCTGCGCTGGAACCGATTTTTCGAGACACGTTCGGAATCCCTGTGTATCAAGAACAATTGATGCGCGCTGCGGTCGAACTGGCGGGATATACGCCCTCCGAATCGGATGAACTTCGCAAGGCGATCTCAAAAAAGAAAAAGGAAGAGATTGATAAACATCGCAATAAATTCGTCTCCGGCGCGGAAAAGCGCGGGATGGAGCGGAACATCGCCGAGGCGATCTATAGCGATTGGGAAGAATTTGCACGGTACGGCTTTAATAAGAGCCACGCCGCCGATTATGGCGTTATTGCGGTGCAAACCGCCTACCTCAAAGCCCATTATCCGACTGAATATATGACCGCGTTGCTTTCAGCGTCCGCAGGACAGATTGAGAAAGTCGCTTTCTATGTCGCCGATGCGCGCAGTATGGGCGTGCCTGTGCTGCCGATTGATATCAATGCTTCAGGTTGGGATTTCCAAATCGAGGATACATTC
>BQMV01000239.1 GCA_022181005.1 Anaerolineaceae bacterium
CTACACGCCGTCTTTCCGATCTTGAGCGAGCAACCGCTATTCGGTCCGCGCGAATAAACGATTGAAGGATTCGGCAAATGATCGTTCGGCGGGAAGAGCAGTCGGAACGCAGCAGATTGGCTCAGCGCGAACGCCGCGTTCCAATCAGGCTCTGGCGTAGAAACGTCAATCGTCTGGCTGGCATTCGTCAACTCGATTCGCGCGCGTTCAGCGTCCCACGAGCGCGCCGCCGCTTGGCGCGCAAGCATGAAGGACGTTTGCGCGTCATCGGTTGCGGCATGCGCCCAACTGAATTGGCGCGTCGCACCGGGACTCAGTTCGAGGTTTAACAAGAGCGAAGGCTGGGGACGCGCGCCGTGCGTCGGACCGCCTGTCATGAAGAGAATCGGAAAAAGTCCACGGCTTCGTCCTGCAAGAACGTTCACCATCTGAATTTGCGCGGCAGCCATTCCTTGACCTTCGATAGCGCTTAATACCGCGCATAATTCAAGCGCAATCGTTCGATCTTTGTTCGATCTATTGACCAGCGTTATGCGTCCTGCCGCCGCGTTAGATTGTGGAACCCAATACTCGGCGGTTACGTCAATAGTGGGCAGCGGCGCGTATTCAACGACAAGAAAGTTCGGGTAAAAACGGCGTACCACCGGGGGCTGTGCGAAAGCCGCGGGGTCGCTAACCGTCTTGTTGCCTTCGCAAAAGCGATAAAAGATACGCATCGCTTTTGCGCGTAAACCATAGGTGGTATGCAACGCCAACGCAGCGGGTTCGGCGCCGCCAAATTCAAGTTCCCAACTTTGATCGTCGAGATAATCGCAGGCAGAGAAACGCGAATCTGCCGCAAGAACGAGGCAAAGCGGATCGCCGGGAGTTAGAGACCAATCGCGCATAGAGTCGTATTGTACGGCAGAAAGGCGTGAGGTCAAAGGGTATAATTTATTTAGTCTGCTGGTCTGATAGTCACCTAGTTTGTTAGTCGGCTAGCCTGATCGTCAGTGACTAGGAGACTATGAGACGAGATGACTAGGAGACTACCTAATGGGCAAATATTTTGAAGAATTTAACGTCGGCGAAAAGACTGTGACTGGGAAACGCACGATCGCCGCATCTGATATTATGGACTTTGCGCGGCTTTCAGGCGACGACAATCGCATTCATACCGATCCTGAATTCAGCAAGACGACCCCTTTCGGTAAGCAGATCGCGCACGGGTTGCTGGGGCTGTCTATCGCTTCAGGGCTGGCGTGGAAGACAGGCTTGATGGACGGCACGGTCATCGCCTTCCGTGAAGTGACGAGTTGGAAGTTCGTCAAGCCAGTGTTTATCGGCGATACCATTTATGTGGAGTTGGTCACAACCGAGACCAAAGCGCTTCCGCGCATCGGCGGCGGCGCGGTGACAATTAACCTCGAAGTGAAAAATCAAAACGACGAAGTATGCCATCGCGGCGTATGGAACGTTTTGATCATGAGCAAACCCTCTTAACCTAAACGAAGAACCAATGACGGAAAACGAAGAAGACCGAATTAAGAAAATAAGACGCCTGATCGACTCCGAAGCTGAGACGCGCGCCGAAGCCCCTATCGAACCGGCGGCGGACGAACGGGAAACCACGAAGGCAAGCGCGGCGTCGCAGACCCCGCCGCTATATTTCGACCCTGCGGAGACGCTCCGTTTAGACGACGGAAATTCCGAACCGTTACACATCGCTCTAGATGAGAACAACATGCCGCTTCCGCGCCGCGTCCACGAGGTGGACATGGAAGGAACGCGCGTTTCGCCTATCGCATACGAGCGCATCAGTCAGCCGCGTCCCTCGCCTCAGCCGCCCCTTTCAACAGGACAGAGGCGCAGGGAGGAAAGGCAAATCTTGCCGCCAAGTCAGCCGTTCAAATCCGCTTCTGCGACAACGCCCTCCGACTGGAAACGCGCCGGCGGTTGCGCTATGCGCGGCTTAATTCTAGCGTTATTCGGCGGCGTCATCCTCGCCATCCTCGGCGGTTCGGCGCTGATCTACTCGTATTATTCGATCGCTCGCACGCTCCCCAGCGTGAACGATCTAAAAAATCGCGCATCGCAATTTGAAACCACGCGCATCCTCGATCGCAACGGAAACCCACTCTACGAGATTCTCGACCCTTCCGCCGGGCGAAGAACGTATGTAACTTTGGAGCAAATTTCTCCGGCGCTCATCGCGGCGACGATCGCCACCGAAGACAAGGATTTTTATACGCATCCGGGCTTCGACCCGATGGCAATCCTCCGCGCCCTGTGGGACAACTACCGCACCGACGGGCAAGGCGGCGGCGCGTCTACGATCACACAACAATTGGCGCGTGCCTTAATGCTTTCTCCTGAAGAACGCGCTCAGCGGACGTATTCGCGTAAAGCGCGCGAGATCATCCTCGCGGCAGAGATCACGCGCCGCTACTCCAAAGATGAAATTCTCGAACTATATCTGAATGAAATTTATTACGGCAATCTCTCTTATGGGATCGAAGCCGCAGCGGAAACTTACTTCCACAAAACGGCGAACCAACTGACGCTCGCCGAAGCCTCATTCCTCGCAGGTTTGCCGCAATCGCCGTCGATCTATGATATTTACACGAATCGCGATATCACTCTGGCGCGCCAACAGCAAGTGTTAGTTCTGATGTTCGGCTTAAGTCAAACGCAAGGCTGCATCGCCGTCAGCAACAGCGACACGCCCGTTTGCGTAGACCAAATGGCGGCGATACAAGCGGCGGATTACATCAAAACATATCACTTCGCCGCGCCGAGTTTTAACGCCAAATATCCGCATTGGGTAAATTTCATCCGCAAACAATTGGAAGAGCGTTACGACGCACAGACGATTTACCGCTCGGGGTTTATCATCTACACGACGATTGACCCTACGCTGCAAGACGAAGCGCAACGGCTAGTTACAGAACAAGTGCAGGCGATCGCCGCTAACAACGCCAAAAACGGCGCCCTCGTAGCGATCAGACCCTCAACCGGTGAAATCCTCGCAATGGTCGGCTCGCCCGACTTCGACAACGACGCTATTGCCGGTCAAATCAACATGGCAGACAGCCCAACGCGTCAGCCCGGTTCCGCGATCAAGCCGATTACGTACCTCGCCGCATTTGAAAAAGGTTGGACGCCTGCGACACTCATTTGGGATGTGCCGACCGACTTCCCCGACGGAGCGAATCCGCCCTACTCGCCGATTAACTACGACAACAGATTTCATGGACCCGTCACCGTACGGACCGCGCTCGCCAACTCATTCAATATTCCGGCGGTCAAAGCGCTGGAATTCGTTGGCGTATACGATAACCCGAACACCCCCGAAGAAGACGGCATGATCGCTATGGCGCGACGACTCGGGATCGCCAGCCTTGCAGGCGATCAATACGGACTTGCGCTTACGCTCGGCGGCGGCGAGGTCAGTTTGCTAGAGCTAACCTCTGCCTTTTCCGTGCTGGCAGACGGCGGTAAAAAACTCCCGCCTGTCGCTATCCTCAAAATCGTAGATTTTAAAGGCAACATAATCTACGAATACCAGTCGCCGCAAGCGGAGCAAGTCGTCCGTCCCGAACACGCCTTCCTAATCTCATCCATTCTTTCAGACAATCAAGCGCGCGCGTGGATGTTCGGAGCAAATTCCGTATTAAACCTGCCCTTCCAAGCCGCCGTCAAAACCGGCACCGCCGGCGACCCGCGCAGCGCGGGCGGGGTCAATGTCTACGACAATTGGACGATTGGCTACACTCCCGACCTTGTCACCGGCGTGTGGGTCGGCAACGCAGACTACACTCCCATGATCAATACCTCCGGCACGACCGGCGCCGCACCGATTTGGGCGTCGTTCATGACCTATGCCGAGCCCATCGTCAGCCCAAATCACGCGCCTACGCCGTTCATTTTTCCGTCGGGCATCGTCGAGCGAATCATCTGCGCAGTCTCTGGCGCCGAACCGTCCAATTGGTGCAAAGGCGGTCAACGCAGCGAACTCTTCGCCAGCGATCAACTGCCCTTACCCGCTTCGCAAGACTTGTTGCGCCAAACAAAAATTGACACGTGGACCGGGCTTATCGCCGGCAATGCCTGCCCCGATTTCTCTAAAAATGAACTCGTTATGAACGTTAACGATCCCTCGGGGCGTAAATGGTTGCGCACAAGCGACGGCAAAGCTTGGCTCGACGCGCACGATATGCCGCACAACCCTTTCTTTGCGCCCGACCGGGAATGTTCCAACGACGATCCGCGCCCGATCCTCGAATTTTCAAATCTCAAGGACGGCGACATCATAGATCAATTGTCGCTTACCATCAGAGGCGTCATTGACGTGACCAAAGGCGATTTCACCAGTTGGCGGCTTGAAGTCGGCGAAGGCGACGACCCCGACCACTGGACAATCCTCATGCAAGACGACAAAAGAATTAAATCGGCGAACGACATCTTTACTTGGGATCTAGAAGGCGTCTCAACTAATAGGCTCACGCTTCGGATCTATCTGGAGAACGGGGAAGACTTCTATGCCGAAAAGCGCGTCGTACTGACCTTCAACCCGCCTACCCCGACCCCTGCACCCACTCTCACGCTCATCCCTACGAACACGCCGTCTATTACTCCTCCGCCGCCAAGCGCGACTCTACCCCTGCCTACTATCACTCCGCCGCCTTCAGAAACGCCGCCGCTGCCTACCGATACTCCTCCTTCGCCAAGCGAAACGCCAACGCCTAGCACGCCAGGACCTTAAGCGCTATGCCTTACCCCTTACGCGCCGATCTCAAGCCCGCCATGATCGTGACAATCGTCCAGAAACAAGATCAACGCACAGGAAAATTAACCCGGGGCGCGATCAAAGACATCCTTACAAAATCTCCCAGCCACCCGCATGGGATTAAGGTTCGTTTACAAAGCGGCGAGGTGGGACGCGTCCACGAAATTATCGAATCATGAAAATAGTTGTTCGCATCAAACAAGCGTCGTTGCTTCTTATCGCATTAATTCTCGCGCCAGCCTGTTCGCCGCCAGCAAGCTTATCCGCTCCTCCCATCGCTGATGCAAACGCGATACAGTTATACATTCAACAGACCGCCGCCGCTGCCGCTACGCAAACGCAAAATGCGCAACCGTTCGCAAGCGTCACGCCGACGATCACCTTCACGCCGAGAAGCACATTCACGCTCGAAGCGACTGCCACGTTTATGCCGCCGCTCGAGGCGCAAAGTCTTCCATCCCAACCCTATGTTCAATATTATCGTATAAAACACGACAATCAACTCGCCATGTATAACTACACATCGCGCACGCAAGGCGCTGATTGGAGATATCCCAAGCAAACGCCGGAGATCGCGCAATTGATGCCCGATCCCTCGACGAAAGCAGGCACATTTCGAACAGAGTTAAACAGCGCGTGGGAAAAATACATGGACGAGCTTAATAACAATAATTTCAAAAAATTGCACTATTTAAAGCGAGACGACATCGCATTATTCAATTGGCGAGGCTTCCCCTTCCTAGACAGCCTAACCATGGGAGGCAATATCATCGTCGTTGAAACGATCCAAAACGGTTGGGGGCGGGTAAAGACTTTAGATTTCGATCAACCGCCATCCGCCGATAAAGTCAATTACATGACCGATCCCGATCTCGTGCACAAATTTGTCCTTGTAACATGGAATCCGACGACCAAACGAACCCTCTGGGTAGAAACTCCGCACGGACCGATCTACTGGCCCTTCGTCACCGGCAAACCCGCATGGATTCAAATGGAGTTGCTGGAACCATTCCCAACGCTCCCTAGATCCATCACAGCGACCGTTACACAACCCTTCAGGGTGGAACCCAAAGCGGACAGCGCCTTGAGCAAGTTCGATTTTACGCAGGGCAATTCCGCCATGTTGCTCCAATATTACCCGTCAGGGTCGGACGTGTGGGGCTTGCTTGATAACGGCAGGTGGATCGCGCTATTCCGCTATACAAAAGACGGACCGACATACTTCACCACCTGGTTTATGGAAACGCTTCCTCCAATCCCATAACATGAAACTTGGCATCGTCACCGACTCAACGTCAGACATTCCAGACTATTTGGCGGAGCAATATGCGCTTGAGGTCGTTCCGTCTCTACTGATTTTGGATGGAAAGGAATATGCGGATGGAATTGGACTCTCACGCGAAGACTTCTACAACCAGTTAAATACGCTTCATCCATACCCGACAACTGCCGCGCCTTCGATCGGAAATTTCGCGACTCGTTACCAGTCGCTCCTCTCGCGCGGCTGCGATCACATCCTCTCCATCCATGTCGCAGAGACATTATCCGCTACGATCGATTCTGCACGACAGGCGGCGGCAGATTTCCCAAATAAAATCACAATCGTAGACAGCGGTTCGCTCTCATTGGGACTCGGCTTTCAAGTCCTTGCGGCAGCGGAGGCGGCGGAAAACGGGCTGCAGGCTGCGTTAGATACAATCGAGTCAACTCGCGAGCGCCTATCTGTTTTCGCCGCACTCGACACGCTGGAGAATCTCAAGCGCAGCGGACGAGTCCCAGGCGTGGTCGCAAAGCTGGGAGGTTTGTTATCCATCAAGCCAGTGGTCGAAATCAAAGACGGTCATGTCAGACCCGTCGGTGCGACGCGCACGACGAAGCAATCCAATCAACGCATACTGGATTTGTTGCTGGAGATAGGCGAGATGGAACGGCTGGCAATCCTGCACACCAACGCCCCCGCGCGCGCAAAAGGATTACTGAACAGCGTGATGGAACGTCAACACAAATCTGTTCCGCGCGATATTTTATTCATCAATGTCACGCCAGTGATCGGCGCGCATTTGGGCGCAAATGGTCTGGGCTTCGCGGCGGTTAGATCCGTCATTGCGAGCGAAGCGAAGCAATCCTCGCAATGACGGAGGTTCTTTTTTACGAAAACGCCTGAATCCCCGTCTGTGCTCTTCCTAAAATCAACGCATGGATATCATGCGTGCCTTCGTATGTATTGACCGCCTCTAGATTCATCGCATGGCGGATGACGTGAAATTCGTCGGAGATTCCATTACCGCCGTGCATATCGCGCGACATTCTTGCGATCTCCAACGCTTTGCCGCATGAATTGCGTTTGACCAGCGAGATCATCTCAGGCGTAGACCTGCCCTCGTCAATCAAACGTCCCACGCGCAATGCGCCCTGCAACCCCAGCGTGATCTCCGTCATCATGTTCGCCAACTTCAATTGAATGATCTGGTTCGCCGCCAACGGACGTCCAAACTGCGGACGATCCAACGTGTATTGCCGCGCCGCGTGCCAGCAAAACTCCGCCGCGCCCAACACGCCCCACGCGATCCCATACCGCGCCTTATTCAAACACCCGAACGGACCTCCCAAGCCTTTCACATTCGGGAACATATTTTCCTCAGGCACAAACACTTCGTTCATCACGATCTCGCCTGTCGCGCTCGCGCGCAGGCTGAACTTACCCTCGATCTTCGGCGCGGAGAGTCCCTTCATGCCTTTTTCCAAAATGAATCCGCGAATCTCGCCTTCGAGTTTTGCCCACACCACGAACACCTCTGCGATGGGCGAGTTGGTGATCCACATCTTGTTGCCTTGCAGAATAAAACCGCCGTCCACTTTTTTGGCGCGAGTCTCCATGCTGGCAGGGTCGCTTCCATGATTCGGCTCGGTAAGACCGAAACAGCCGACCCACTTTCCGCTTGCCAAATTCGGGAGATATTTTTTCTTTTGCTCATCCGTCCCATACGTGTGAATGGGATACATCACCAGCGACGATTGCACCGACATGGCGGAGCGGTAGCCGCTGTCCACGCGCTCGACTTCGCGGGCGATCAAGCCATAAGCGACGTGGTTCAATCCCGCGCCGCCGTATTCTTCGGGAATCGTCGAGCCTAAGAATCCCAACTGCCCCATTTCATCCATGATCTCGCGGTGGAAGATTTCTTTGCGGTTCGCTCCGAGAACGCGCGTCTGTAACTTATCCTGACAATACTTGCGCGCCGTATCGCGGATCATCCGCTCTTCGTCGGTCAGCTGGTCGTTGAGAAGGAAGGGATCGTCCCATTTGAAGGTTGATTTCATAAGTTCCTCGAGGCTGGAGATTGGTATTAATCGTTGGTGATTGTATCAAATATCGCATGTAGAACTGGAGCATGGTTTGATGCAATTTCCTCTTGAAATTTAGAAAGAACTAATGTACAATAAATTCACCTTAAAGGTGAATTTATTGTAAGGAAACGGAAGACGGGAGTTTGCGATTTATATTTAAATCCAAGAAGATTGCGTTACTCTATTCAGAAGAGAAAGGATCTCATAAATACCCTCCTGAAGTAGTAGATGCATTTTTCGAGAAGATGACCATTATTAGCGCCGCGCCCGATATGCGAGATCTTTACGCGCTTAAAAGTTTACATTTTGAGAAATTGTTAGGAACACGCAAGAATGATAGATCAATACGTTTGAACCAACAGTGGCGCTTAACCCTTCGACTTAAACAAGATGAAAATGGCGAATTTATATTAATTTTAGATATTGAAGATTATCACAAATAAATGACTTGGAGGAAGAAATGAGTACCTCACCACGACCAGCACGGGTTGTGTTGCCAGGGCAAATATTAAATAACGAACTCGACGCGCGAGGGTGGACACAGCGTGATTTGGCTACCATTATTGGGCGGCCATATCAAGCCATCAATGAGATTGTTAATGGCAGTAAACAGATTACCCCTGATACTGCACGCGAACTAGCACGCGCATTTAGTACATCTATTGATTTCTGGATAAATCTGGAGACAAACTATCGGCTCCATCTGGCTGAACAAGATAAAAAAGAAAAAGAAATTATCAGATGGAGTCGGTTGTACAATTTTGCTCCGATTCGAGAAATGATTAAGCGTTCGTGGATTAAAGGCTCCGATAATATTAATGAATTAGAACAACAGATATGTTCTTTCTTTGAAATCTCGTCTTTAGACAGTCCCTTGTCCATGACTGCGAGTTTTCGACAATCTGAGAATCACAGCGTAGAGATAATGTCTCTATCTGCTTGGATACAACAAGTTAAAAATCTTGCGAAAGAACAACCAGTCGGAAAGTTTTCTATAACCAAACTCAACGATGCAATCCCATTGCTTTTTGCTTCATCTGTTGATTTAGAGTTCCTGCCTAAAGTAACAGATTTCTTGGGAGATTTGGGCATTCATTTTATTCTGCTTCCCCACATGAGTCATACTTATGTTGATGGAGCAGCAGTGATTGGAAACTCTAATCCGATTATTGCTCTTACCCTTCGCTATGATCGATTAGATTCTTTTTGGTTTACTCTAGCTCATGAACTAGCCCATATTGCTTCTGGTCACAAAGGTGAGATTTGGGATGACACAGAGCGTGGATCAGGATCAGCAAATAAAAGCGAAGAAGATAAGGCAAATACACTTGCTTCAGAATGGTTGGTAGATCAAAGATTGTTGTCTAAGTACATCTCGGATGTAAAGCCATACTTTTCTAAGGAATCAATACAGAGATTCGCATCACAAATAGCACGACACCCTGCAATTGTTCTAGGACAATTACATAATAAAAAGGTTGTTGAATATAGCCATCTTAGAAATGTACTCGTGAAGGTAAAGCCCTATCTGAATGAGTACATGCACCAATAAAAGGCTAATTTATAATAGTTCTTGTTTCTAGTAGCCAAAGAGACGGTCAATGGTGGTTGGAGTGCATTTCAGATAGCCACCATTGTAGAAATTGACAGAACTCGGATGTCTTGGAGACCTCCGAGTTCTTGATTCCTCCCCCATGATAAAATACCTCTCATGCAGACCTCATTGGAGAAACTACGTAAGTTCTTCCGTCTTGAACACGAAAACGGATATGCCAACACCGCCATCATCGGCGGGCTGGCTGAGATGCTCAACTTTTGGGAAGGGGAAGCGCGCGCAGACGGGATTCAGGAAGAGGTGATCCAAGCCGTCGTGCAGAGACTCCGCTCGTATGACGGGCTCAGCCCCCAGTCACGCGCCGACGCGTTGAAGGGGTTGTGGAAGCGCATCGGGGACGCGTATCCTAAAGCGCAGCAAAAGCCGAAGGCGCAGAGTCAGGTTGAAGGGCGGCAAGAGGCGCCGCGTCCGCCTCAGAATCAGAACCAGGCCAAACCTGAGTCCGAAGCGAAAAGGGAATCGCATCCGCAACATCAACAGCGGCATGAACAACGTCCGCGTCCGCAAGCCCAGCCGCGATCCGAATCCGTTGCGGGCGCGCGCACATCCGCCACGCCCGCCGCGCTCGATGCAAAGTTGACCGTGCTTCAAGGCGTCGGTCCGAAAAATGCGGAGACGTTCGCCAAGCTCGGCATGGTCACGCTCGGCGACATGTTGTATTACTACCCGCGCCGTTACGACGATTACTCGCAACTCAAACCCATCAAAGAATTATTTTACGGCGAACAAGTGACGGTGATCGGCACGATCCAAAGTGTGCATTCGCGACCCATTCGCGGCGGCAAGGCTTCGATCGTTGAGGTCGTCATCGGCGATGGCACGGGCGCGTTGCGGCTTTCGTATTTCAATCAGCCGTGGCTTGCGAATCGATTCAAGTCTGGCGATGCAATTTCGGTTTCGGGCAAGGTGGATCAATATCTCGGTCGCCTCGTGATGAACAGCCCCGATTGGGAATCGGTGGAGGCTGAAAACCTGCACACGAATCGCATCGTGCCGATCTATCCGCTTGCCGAACGCATCACGCAAAAATGGCTGCGCAATGTGATGAAGCAGGTCGTCGAATATTTTGCGCCCGCGGTCGTTGATTCGATTCCCGAAAGCGTTCGCAACGCGGCGCGGGTCATGCCGCTCGGCGAGGCGCTGTTGCAAGTTCATTTCCCATCGTCGCAGGAGAAACTCAAAGCCGCGCGCGAGCGACTCGCCTTCGATGAAATTTTTTATCTGCAAATGGGAGTTCTGCGTCAACGCCGCGACTGGCAGTCTGTGGAGGCGCGCCGCTTCTCTGTCTCGGACGTGTGGCTGGATTCGCTAAAGACCAGCCTTCCCTTCACCCTGACGTCTGCGCAAGAGCGCGCCATCGCCGACCTCCGCACCGACCTCGACTCGGGCAAGCCCATGAATCGACTCTTGCAAGGCGATGTCGGTTCGGGCAAAACAGTCGTCGCCGCAATAGCCGCTGGAATCATTTCGTCGAACAATGCACAAGCCGCGATCATGGCGCCGACTTCGATCCTTGCGGAACAACATTATCGCAACTTCACGAATCTTCTCAAAGATATTTTGAAGCCCGAAGAGATTCGATTGCTCGTCGGCGATACGCCTGAATCGGAAAAAGAATCAATTCGTTCTGGTCTCGCAGACGGCTCGATAAAAATTGTCATCGGCACTCACGCCGTCATCGAAGGACCTGTCCAATTCAAAGATTTGCAACTCGCCGTCATTGACGAGCAACATCGCTTCGGCGTCGAACAACGCGCCGAGTTACGCAGTAAAGGGACGAATCCGCACTTGCTGGTGATGACCGCCACGCCGATCCCGCGCTCGCTTGCGTTGACTCTTTACGGCGACCTCGACCTCTCCATCATGGACGAGATGCCCGCAGGACGAATCCCCATCAACACGTTTGTGCTTCGTCCGCAGGAACGCGAGCGCGCCTTCACGTTATTGCGCGGTCAGATCAAGGACGGCAAGCAGGCGTTCATCATTTATCCGCTCATCGAAGAAAGCGAAAAGATCGAAGCCCGCGCCGCTGTGGACGATTACGAGACTCTCTCGAAGGAAGTCTTTCCCGATCTGAAACTGGGATTACTGCACGGCAAGATGCGTCCCAGCGAAAAAGACGAGACGATGTTGAAATTCCGCGACAAAGAATACAACATCCTTGTTTCAACCACCGTCGTCGAAGTCGGCGTGGATGTGCCGAACGCAACCGTCATGCTCATCGAAGGCGCGGACAGATTCGGTTTAGCACAACTCCATCAACTGCGCGGGCGCGTCGGGCGCGGCGCGGATCAGTCGTATTGTCTGCTCATCCCCACGCGCGAAGACGCCACCGAAAACGAACGTCTGCAGATCATGGCTGAGTCCAACGACGGATTCGTGCTGGCAGAAAAAGATTTGCAGATCCGCGGTCCGGGCGAATTCTTGGGAACGCGCCAGGCGGGCTTCGCTAACAGCCTCCGCATGGCGAGCATCACCGATGTCAAATTGATCGAGAAGGCTCGGGCGCAGGCACAAGCCGTCTTCGAGAAAGATGCGGATCTGAGTCAGTCCGAGCACAAACTCCTCGCCGAATCCCTTGGAAGGTTTTGGGGCGAAGGCAAGGGTGACGTTAGTTAGATAGTTGGATAGCTTAGGTAGTTCGATAGTTGACTCCAAACTAGGAAACGAACAAACTACTGAACTAAGGAACTAAATATGGTCAGAGCCTTATTCCCTGGAACATTCGATCCCATTCACCTCGGTCACATTGACATTGCCGAACGCGCCGCGCGTCTCTTCGATGAAGTGGTGATGGCGGTGTATGATAAGCCGTCCAAATCGTTGCTGTTCTCGCCTGAGGAACGAATCAATCTCGTGCAAGAGGCGTTCAAAGATAACCCAAAGATCAAGGTGACGGGCTACAGCGGCCTCACCGTCGAGTTTGCGCGCAAGATCAAAGCGCAAGCGATCGTGCGCGGACTGCGCGTCTTCTCAGACTTCGAGTTCGAATTCCGCATGGCGTTGGCGAATCACCGTCTCGCGCCCGACATCGAAATTGTCGCGCTCATTACAGCGGAGGAGCATACCTTCCTTTCCTCCACCACAGTCCGCGAGATCGCCATGCTAAACGGCGATATTACAAGCATGGCTCCCCCGTTCGTAATCAAAGCCTTTAAAGAAAAAGCCGCCAGCCTCGGCGATCAACCTGCCGTCCCCAACTCACTTCGGGATTAATCTGTGCTAGAATTGTTCCAAGGCGGTAGGCAACATCCATGCAATACGATTTTGATTGGGACCCTGTCAAAGCAAGGCAGAACCTGCAAAAGTATGGAGTTAGTTTCGAACGCGCCGCCAGAGTCTTTCTTGACCCATTTGCAATATCGATATTTGATGAACCACATAGTGAAGGTCACGATTGGCGCAGAAGCGAACGAAATAATACTGATTGTCATTCACACGTTCAGGAATATGGATGCCGATGTATCGCTTGTTCGTATCATCTCAGCCAGAAAAGCCACTAAAGAAGAAGCGCGGCAGTATCAAGAAAGGCGCTAAATAATATGAAGAAACAGTATGATTTTTCTAAAGGCGAGCAGGGCAAGTTTTATCGCCCTGATGTTATTTTAAAACTGCCAATTTATCTTGATGACGACCTTGTAGCCTTCGTTGAAGAATATGCAAAAGAAAAAAAAGCAGATATACAGACTGCTGTAAATGAAATTCTTAGGCATAACAAGGAAATGCTTCAGGCTCTTCGGTAAGTTTTCCGAGGGAGTATCCTATGGACATCCTGCAACTCATTGACCGACTCGAAGAACTCTTCAACGAGAGCAAATCCATCCCGCTGACGCGCAATGTGATGGTGGATGAAGACCGCATGTTGGATATCATTGACCAGATGCGCATCGCCATCCCCGAAGAAGTGAAGAAGGCGCAGCAGCTGCTCGGTCAACGCGACCGCCTGCTGGCGCAGGCGCAAGAAGAGGCGAATCGCACCCTCGAACTTGCGCGTCAAAAAGCAGACCAACTCTCTTCCAAGGAGCTAGTCGTACAGGAAGCGCAACGGCGCGGGGAGCAAATCCTTTCGCAAGCGCGAGCCGAAGCTGAAAACACGCGCGACGACGCCAACGATTATGTGATACGAATCCTCACACAGTTGCAAGATGAACTGGAACGTGTGTCTAATCAGGTCATCAACGGCATCCGCGTAGTGCAAGACGAACAAGATCGTAAGACAGCGATCATCGGCTCGACGGACAAATCATAAAAAAATCCCTCCGTGCGGAGGGATTTTTTGTATGGCAAATTCTATTCCACAGCGGCGTTCCGCACGGGAAATTCCTCCGCTTTTCTGCCGAACCACCACGACGCAACAGGGTTGTAGCGGATGAATAATTCGTAGATCAGCGCCGAACCGCCTACGCCCATCGCAAACGCGATCCAGATCGAAAGCGGAAGGTTGCCTGTGACCGCCAGTATTTTCTTTCCCCAGAAATCTTGAATAGGAACGTGGAAGATCAAGATAATAAGCGATATGCGCCCAAAGTATTTCATTAGCGCGGCGAGTTTGTTCGTATGTAATTCGATCTGACGCGACAACGCCAGCGTGAACAAAATCCCGACGAGCGCTTCAATCGTGTTAATCAAGAACGAGCTGTATAAGCGCGTGTTCAGATCAATTGGCGACTTAATGAAATAATTCATCGCAAGGACAACGACGCCCGAACCGATCATAATCCAAGGATTGTCAAACGTCGTTTCATCGGCAACCTGTCGGACCTCGCTGCCTAAAATGTAAAAGTATCCGCTCAGCAGGATTAAGTCGAGGCTGAACGGCAAACCGAAGAACTCATACGTTCCGCCCAAGATCGAGATCGAAAACGGGTAGAACGCGCCAAGGAAGGGCAGCGAGAGCGCCAGCGTAGCGGTTAAAATTCCCAGCCGCAACCAACGGTTGTTCAGTTTGCCGACGACGACAATGAACAGAAACGCATACAAACTGACCGCAAATAAATTCGGCAAGAACCACAACTGTACCCAGTCAATATACATGCCCGTTCCATACAGCGATTTGACGATGCGTCGCAGCGCGGTTTCAAATCCCATTTTTTCAAACGACACGGAAGTAAAATAAATGAGGAAAAGCGTGAATAAGAACGGCTTTAATAAGGAATGAAAACGTTTTTTAGTAAATTCAAAAAACGAAATATTCGTTTTAATAAAGTATCCCGAAAGCAAAAAGAATAACGGCATGTGGAACGAGTAGATAACTTCGTAGCCATATTGCGAAATAAACCCGAAATCATTGTGCGCCAGCACGACCAGCAGAATGCCGATGCCGCGCGCAATATCAATGTATTCGATACGTTTACGCATACTCTGATTTTACCCCGCGAATTCGAACAGCGGCAGACCTTCGACGTTCGTCTCCACGCGAAAGACGCCGCCCGAAAACGGATACTGATTCAACGTCGCGTCGTCCATATCTTTTCGGGCGGAGGAGATGAACAATTCGTTCATGTGTTTCCCGCCAAATACGCATGAAGAGGGTTGAAGCGCAGGGATGGGAATTTGCTCCAACAATTGACCCGTGTTCGGATTCCATCTCGTTATCTGCGCGCCGCCCCACATAGCGATCCATAAATTACCCTGCGTGTCGGAGGTCATGCCGTCGGGCCAGCCGAGGGATGCGGGGATGGTCGCCGCGATGCGCGGGTTGGCGATCGCGCCTGACTCTAAATCGTAGTCAAAGGCTTTCACTTGACGCGTAGGCGTGTCAATATAGTAAAAAACTTTGCCATCGGCGCTCCACGTCAAGCCGTTGGAGATGGTGACGTCCGACAATAATTTCGTGATGGACTTTCCGTCGAAGGAATACAGCGAACCAGTTGGGTCTTTCTCGTTGAGATTCATTGTGCCAGCGAGGAAACGTCCACGCGGATCGCATTTGCCGTCGTTGAAGCGATTCGACGTTGGTTCATCCACCGGAGCGGCAAGAAAAGTTGCCGAGGAAGAATTCAGATCGAAGGTCCAAAAAGAGAGGCGTTTAGCGAGGATGAGTCCGCCGCGCTGACGAACGGCAAGACATCCGATAAATTCATCCAATTCGGCAATCTTATCCGCATCAGCGTAGATACGCTTGCCGAGAATATCCAGCCAATACAACGTTTGCGCGCGCGAATCCCAAACAGGGCTTTCGCCCAGTTCGGCTTTCGCATCGTAGAGCAACTCAGCGCGCATGTTAAAACCAATCGCGTTTGTATAAAATAAAAGTGGCTGAAACGGTCAGGATCAGCGAAACGCCGAAGACAAGCAGAAAAGCAAACGGTTGATCTTCGCCCGGCAATTTGACGTTCATGCCATAGAAGGAAGCGACTACGGTAGGGACGTTGATCACAATCGTGATGGCGGCAAGCGCCTTCATCACGGCGTTGAGATTGTTTGAGATGATCGAAGCGAAAGCGTCCATCATACTCAACAGAATTTCGGTGTTGATGCTGGTCATCTGAATCGCTTGTTGATTTTCCGTGAGCACGTCTTCCAGCAAGTCTTTATCTTCCTCGTAATAATTGAAGATTTGCGTGCGTTGCACGCGTTCCATCATTACCTCGTTCGAACGGAGCGCGGTAGAAAAATAGGTGAGACTTTTTTGATATTTGAGCAACTCAAGCACTTCGCGGTTGCGCGTAGATTTTTGCAGTTGATCTTCGAGCGCTTCGGTGGCGCGATTGATTTCGCGTAGGTTTGCCAGGTAACGCATAGCAACCTCTAGAAAAATATACAGCGCGAAACGATAGCGTTTGCCCGTTTTTAGCAAACGATACTTCCCATTCGCCAACGCATTGAATAATTCTTTCTCGTAACGGCAGATCGTAACCACCGCATTCCCGCGAATAAAAATTCCGAGCGGAACGGTAATATAGGGCGGGTCGCTCTCAAGTTGAGCGTGCGGAATGCGAATCAAAATAAATGTATATTCTTCATCGCGTTCCATACGCGGCGTTTCGTCCAGGTCGAGCGAATACTGAATATATTCAGGCTCCACGCCCCATTGCGTCAGTTGTTGAATTTCCTCGGGAGTTGGATCCACCACTTTGACCCACGCGCCATTTTCCATGGACTCCAATTGTTTAATTCCACCCTCAACGGTTTTATAGATAGCGAGCATAACTGCCTCCTCACAAGTGAACTATTACGCAGGAGGCAAACCGACCTCCGCAACGATGAAATTTATCGCCTCGACAAAACTGGGAGGCTGACTATCGTCCTGATGAAACATGATGGCATATTTTAAGCCCTAAAGTTGAATTACACAACTGCGGCGCGTATTCCTTCCCGGCAAGACGGTTAACTTCGTTTCCTCGTCCTGCTCTATAATTGACAGCCATGACGCATTGGAAAAAATATCTCTCGTGGGAATGGGCGCCGCTCTTCATCGGGTTCATTCTGCGCCTGCGACAATACCTAAGCGGACGCTCTCTCTGGGCAGACGAAGCCATGCTGGCGTTGAACATCGTCAATCGAAATTTCGCAGGCATGTTCCAGCCGCTGGAATATAACCAAGGCGCGCCGCTGGGGTTCCTGTTGATTGAAAAATTCTTCAACGCGCTCTTCGGACGACAAGAGATCGTCCTGCGTTTCTTTCCTTTCCTTACGGGAATCGTATCGCTCGCATTATTTTGCCTGCTTGCTAAAAAGATGTTGCAAGGCGCAGGCTTATATCTCGCCCTCGCGCTGTTTGCGGTCAACCCGCAACTCATAGATTATTCTGTCGAAGCCAAACAATATATTGTAGACGCGGCTGCCGCGATCGGTCTCATATGGTTCGCATTCCCCATTTTCCAACGTCAATTTAACCGAAGGGACTTTATTCTTCTCGCCATTGCCGGGGTTGCAGCATTGTGGGTCTCGCATCCCGCTTTATTCGTCCTTGCGGGAATCGGCGCCGCGCTGGTCGTGCAATTTCTACAAGCGCATGATTATAGAAATTTACAAATTTCATTGGGCGTTGGACTGCTCTGGCTGATAAATCTGACGCTGCTATATTTCCTCAACCTGCGGCAACTCAGCCATAACACTTATCTCACAGGATATTGGTCGGATGGATTTCTCCCCCTGCCTCCCTGGAACGATTTCAATTGGCTGCGCGAGCTCATCGTATATCAATTTAGCGCTCAGTTTCTGCCATTATTAGTCTCTGTCTTAATTCTTATAGGTTGGTTGGCATTGTGTCGAGAACAAAAGAACGCCGCGATCGCTTTCGGGGCGATCGCGCTTTTTGCTTTTACCGCCTCTGCGCTGACGTTATACCCCGTTAACGGACGATTAAGCCTTTTCTTGATTCCGCTGGGGATTCTTTTGCTTGGAAAGGCGTTGGACGTTTCGCAAAAGATCGTCCTATCCAACCGATTCGCATCGGTCGGAAGCGCGATTTTATTGAGCGGATACCTGCTCATTAATCCGTTCATCGTCTCAGCCCAAAACTTTATCGCCCCAAAATACGTTGAGCATATTCGTCCGACAATGGAAGTCCTCGCTAACGGATGGAAAGATGGCGACATCCTTTTTGTCACCGCTTGGGCTGAGCCAGCCTTTCGTTTTTACGCTCCATTTTACAAACTAGAAAACGTCGCGATCGCAACTTCCAACATTGAGGATTATCCCGACGGCGAGAAATTGATCAAACGCATTCAGCCGCTCGTTGGAAAGAAACGCGTGTGGGTGTTATTCTCTCACGTCTACGAACAGGGCGGCTTCAACGAGCGCGATTATCTCATTGCGTATCTAAATACAGTCGGGGAAAAGAAGCGTGAGATTCTAAAATCGGGCTCTTCGGTCTATCTATTTCTCTACGATTTGAGCAAATAAGAACGAACTGCGCATCCGCCTTACGTTCATTCTTCATCATCACCCCCGCCCGCTGCGCCCGGCTGCTCCACGCCGATCACCTCGCCATGCACATTGACAAT
The DNA here is from genome assembly GCA_022181005.1 of Anaerolineaceae bacterium. Lineage (GTDB taxonomy): Bacteria > Chloroflexota > Anaerolineae > Anaerolineales > Villigracilaceae > Defluviilinea. Next base: position 18,683 of record BQMV01000239.1, read on the forward strand.
GATCTTAAAGCCCATCATGCCAAGGTACGCGCGCAAGTCTTCGGGAATGCCCGTTTGCATGATCTGATCGAATTGCCGCTCCACATTTTTCAACTGTTGTCCGATGGCGGCTTTTGTGAACACATCTTCCTGCCCGAGCATTTTGGCGGCTTGTTCCGAGATCAAATCTTCGCTGCCTTTCATCATCTCCGCCATTTGGCTCAACACCGCGCGATCCACTTGTGCGGCAGGAATATGCCGGCGGAAGCCAGAATCATCCACAACATAACACGGCTCGTCGCCTACGAGCGCCGTTTCGGCAAGGCGATCCGCTTCATCGAATACCAAGCCTGCAAAAAGAGGTTGGCGCGGCATTAGTTATCCTGCTTTCCTTCCATCGTCGCCAGCAAAATGCCAGCCGCAATGCCAAGGCGGCGATCCAACAGACGAGAAACATCCATACTAAAATCGAGATTCAATTCGTAACGGAAGAGATGGAAATTTTGCCTCAGGTCAGCCACGCGCGTCGCGCCAAAGATAATATCGTAATTTTGCGGCAGCCACGAACCGACAACCAACCGTCGCAATAGCGCCAGCCCTATGCTGTCCTCAAAAAGCAAGCCTTTAACGTTATCGTTCTCGTCCAATATTTCCCATTCATCGCGCAACAACGAACGCCATCCCTTGCGCCGCAACGCGCCCACTTTTTGATTCGTCTCCGTATCCACCACGTCGTATGCCGCAGAAAAATCTATGATCTGCCGCGATTTAATGCTCAACACTTCGCGCATCTTCGATTCATCGGCATACACGCGAATATCTTCCTTCCAGCGAAACATCTTCTGTTCGCTAAACATCGCTAATTCGCCCGTCGGATCGTAAAAGCGAAGTTTCCCCGTCAATGCCAGAACTTGACGTTTTAACAAATAAGTCGAATGTTGAAAAATTGGATTCATATCCTCACATAACGACGAGAATTTATCTCGCGCCTCTAAAAAATTTGGACTCGCGTGCCTTCGCCGGGCAAGTTGAGATACTCGGTCTCAGGCGAGACGTTCGGACTGGTCCAGCGATACAGGAATTTCGCGGCATCCGACGGCAGATTTATGCAACCATGACTGCGCGGACGTCCGTAATCATTATGCCAATACGTGCCGTGAAAAGCGTCGCCGTTGCCGGTAAAAAACGAACTCCACGGCACGCCAGGTAAGTCGTAGATATTTTCAAGCGCGTCGCCTTGATTCGTCATATGCACCGACGCTCCCTTATGATACGTGCGAAACTCGCCCTTCGGCGTTTCCGTTCCTTCCGCGCCGCTCGAACAGCGTTGTGAAAATATAAGCGCATCTCCCTCAAACGCCGTGACAAGTTGAGCCGTTAAGTCAACCACGATGCTTTTCGCCTCGTTCGGCACATCAGATGCGAGCGGGGTCAACTCTTCATCCGGCACAAGCCGCATTGCATGGGAAGGCACGAAAAAGTCTTTTTGAACTTGCGAATCGTAAATCTGATACCAAATGCTTTTTTCTTCGCGCGTGACGACGACGCGCTTCACCCAATGTGTAGATTGGTAATACAACCGATAACCGCGCTTAGCATACACATACGGGTCGAGCTTTGTATCCACAAAAGGAATCGTAATCTCGCCTAGCTGCCCCTTTTCGTTCAAGTGAAAATTCGGCTTTTGGTATTCCGTTTTTACGGGCAACACCCAGCCTGAATAAGTGTATCCTTCGCCGTCGATCTGATACCACGCACTATTGAAGTCGTTGCCGAAATCGCCGTTTTCTTCGACGCCGGTCACATTGACAATATTATCTTTTCCGAAGCGATGAATCTTCTTTGCGTTGAAACTTGGCGCGTCATAGAGCGGAATGCCGCTGATAGTCATACATCCCTGCGAGACGGGATTCTTCGTCAGCGCCTGGGCAATCTTCAAATCTTTCAACGCCAAGGCAAGCGTTCCCGCGCTTATTAATTTAAGGAAATCACGACGTGTGAGTTGCGAATCGAACATGTTGTAAGTGTAACTGGAAAATCGAGGCTTTGGCTGCGCTATTACCTTTCTCTTACACTTCGATTTCCACCCTCGTGCCGACGCGACCGTATATCAATTCTTTCTCTAACGAAACCGTAGGAATCGTCCAACGATAGAGCCATTTCGCGGCTTGCGCAGTCATATTGATGCAACCATGGCTGCGCGGACGCCCATAATCGTTATGCCAATATGTGCCATGAAAGGATATGCCATTCTCTTTGATATAAATCACCCACGGCACGCCGGGCAGATCGAATCCGCTGGCGGCAAGATCGCCCGCCGCCATATGCCGCGTCGGACGTTTATGATAAGTAAGGTACTCGCCAACGGGCGTCGTATACGTTCCGCTTCGCAAACGTCCCCCGGTAGAAACGCGCGTCGCATAGACGAGTCGACTGCGCTCGTACGCCATCATCAACTGTCCGTTCAAGTTCACTTTGACAAGCTTCTCCGCGTTGGGAACATCGGAAGAAAGCGGAGCAAGCTCCCCCTCGGAAAGGAGACGAATATACTTGCCCGGCGCATAATACTGCCGATTAAACTTATCGTCCAGCAGCGCGTACCAGATCTGTCCGTCTATTGGGTTGATCGCGCTGGCAGTCACCCAATGCGTCGACTCGTAATACAAACGATAAACAACTTCGGAAGCCGCGTCCGCTTCCAAGTGCGCATCGGCAAACGGGACGCTAACCTCGCCCAATGCGCCCGCAAGCGAGATCGCCCGCGGCTCGTTGAGGATCGTCTTCACCGGCTGAACGCTTCCTGAATAGACATAGCCGTCATTCTCGACTTGATACCAAACGCGGTTGTACGCGCTTTCATCGTCGTCAACGGTAGTATTTGTGATCGGAACAATAAGATCGCGCCAATAGGCTTTCTTGCGTCCCGATTTTCTATTCGGTTCTTGATATGACCAGATCAATGAATCAACGATCCGCCCTTGAATAACGCCGGCGTTGTCCTCAAGCAACGACAAACGAGGCAACGCCGCCCCAAGCATACTATAGCCGCTTAATTTTAAGAAATCGCGCCGAGATATTTTCATCGCTTTTTTGAACTGCAACAAACGCGCAATTCGCCAAGAAATTTCTTAAGGTCGTCTTTCGCGGTTTAAAACCTTAATAATGCACATTCACCACAGTGCCTTCAGACGCCCAGTAATACAGCCATTCGGCGTCGGGAATCGAAAGGTTCACGCATCCGTGACTCATCGGCGTGCCAAAGTTGCTATGCCAGTATGTGCCGTGCAAACCATAACCCTTATAAAAATACATCGTATACGGCACATCGGGCAGGTAATAGCCCGGACCCGACATGTCGGTTTTTCTGAGTTTGATCCAAATTTTGAATTTGCCGGTAACCGTCGGCGTCATCGAGGTTCCTGTCGAAACAAGAAACGAATTAACGATCGCGTCGCCTTCATAAGCATAGACCATTTGATTCGTTAAATCTACATCGATCCAGCGAACGCCGCCGCGCGTTCCAGCGGATGCCGTTGGAGCGGCAGGAGGCGCGGCTGTCGGCGGGATATAAACGCTGGTCGGCGTATCCGCTACGATTTCCATCGCGAGGATGCCCGGCGTTTCGGTCGCCATTGGAATGTTCGTCGGCTCATCAGTCGGAATCGCAGTGGGCGGCGTGACCGGCGTCGGAGTTGGAGCGACCGGGCTTGAAAGCGGCGCCTCAGTCGCTGGAACTGGAAGCGGCGTTTCAGTCGCCGGGGGCGCTGTTGCAATTTGTTGTGTCATCGCCGGATCCGCATTAAGCGGCGTCACGGTCGGTTTTGCGATTTCCGCGGAAGCCCATAGCGTCTCCTGCGCAGCGACAGGCGGCGCAGCGGCGCGGTCAAAGATCGAGGCAAAGGATAAGTTAGAAAAAGCGGACCATGCAACAAAAACGATGGCAACGCACGCCAGTAAACTTAACGCGCCTCCGTATAGAAGCAGGCGACGCTTTCCGCTTGATGAGGCAGGCGATTTTTTTGACTCTATTTTGGGCAAGGCGGGGCGAACGCTTGAACGCGCAACGCCGCTAGAGGAAATTTCCACACTCTCGGGTTTGCGATGCGCTTGTTGTAATCTTCCGCTCGTCCATGCGACGGCTTGATGAGCGCGGGAGCTATTGGGATTAAGTTCCAGCGCTTTTTTTGCATAGGCAAGCGCGTCATCCGGGTTCGAATCGGAGGCGGCGAGAATCAGCCAAGCGTCTTCCAGGTCTGGCGCGGCGAGAGCGGCTTGCTCGCCCAACGCTTGCGCGGTGTTCTTATCGCCGCGCAACAAGGCTTGCCGAGCCTGTTCCACCCATTCATGCACATTAGAGAGCTCTGGATTCATTGCATCGTTTCCGATAGGTCAAACTATATCCACTTAGATGTATTTCCGTCGCTCGATTGTACCGCTGAAACCGTTGAAATAACAGGCTTTATCCTCAAGGGTCATGGTTTCCCCAAAATGTAGATTTCATATTTTTTCGTTGCGGAATTTGCAGATGCACAGGTTTCTCCGTTTTTTCATGGAAAATTCCATGTTATCTGCGCGATCTGTGCGCAAAAGTTAACTTGTACAAAACAATAAGGGAAAATAATACTTAGCGAGCGCGCCTTTTGTAAAGTCAGGCGTTCGGCAACTTCGGTCCACGGCTAAGCGCAATTCACATAGTTTTGAAAAAATAACGTGGAAAGACCGATGCCAGCGACTTTCGCTGGCATCAAGACAACAATCTTTCTCTGCTCACGGCAGTTTTTCCAGTTTGAAATCCAGCTTCGTTGTCTCGCCTTCTTTGACGACAACTTCCAGACTTAACTCTTTGTATCCTTCTTTCATTGCCGACAGAGTAAACGTTCCCGCTGGAAGATACCAGGTGTATTTCCCGTCTTCCCCGAGATCGGAAGAGCACACGTCTGAACTCCAGTCACGTGGCCT
>BQMV01000240.1 GCA_022181005.1 Anaerolineaceae bacterium
AGACGGCATACGAGATAAGGCCACGTGACTGGAGTTCAGACGTGTGCTCTTCCGATCTCATCCTGTCCTTCGCCGGCGTTGATCTTTGCCAGCACGCCCGATGCCTTCGCCCCAACATCCAAATTGACTTTATCTGTCTCCAACTCAACGAGCGCTTCGCCCGCCTCGACAAAGTCGCCTTCTTCTTTTAGCCAGCGGCGCACAGTCGCCTCGATGACCGATTCTCCCAGTTCAGGCACAATAATTTGGATCGTCATAGATCAACCTCTTTCAATGCTTACGCTTTGGATATGCGCCCGTTCTTCGATATTGAGCGCGCGCTGGATCAGCGCTTTTTGATTAATGCGGTACAACGTAGATGAGCCTTCGGCGGGACTCGAGCTTTCCGGACGCCCAACATAATACAGCGGAGCGCGTTCGCCCAGCAACTGCCGTAACCGTGGGCGGATGAAATCCCACGCGCCCATGTTCAGCGGCTCTTCTTGCAGCCAGACGACCTTCTCCAACATCGTAAACCTGCTTAGTAATTCTTCCAAGGTTTGCAAAGGGAAAGGATATAGTTGTTCTAATTTCACCAATGCGGTAGTCTTGCCGCTATCCGTCCAGCCTTCGTCGCCAACCAGGTCAAAGTAGACTCTGCCGCTGCAGAGGATCAGCGTTTTGACCGCCTTATCTTTTCGCTTCGGCACGACTTCTTCCAACAGCGGTTGCCAGCCGCTTTGCGCGAGCTGCTTCGGCGCGGAAGCCGAAAGCGGATGCCGCAAGAAGCCTTTGGGCGTGAAGATGACCAGCGGCAACGGGTCGGTTTTTAATAGCAACGCCTGACGGCGCAGCAAGTGAAAGTATTGCGCGGCTGTGGTCGGGATGGCGACGCGCATATTTCCCGCCGCCGCTAAATCTAGGAAGCGCTCAATGCGCGCCGACGAATGGTCGGGTCCCATGCCTTCGTTGCCGTGCGGCAAGAGCAACGCCAAAGAAGGCGTCCAGCCCCATTTTGCGCGTCCCGAAAACAGCAGCTCGTCCGCCACAGTTTGAATATTATTGGCAAAGTCTCCGTATTGCGCTTCCCAAAGGACGAAGCGCTCTGGCGCTTGGATGTTGTAGCCGATCTCAAAACCGACCGGTCCCGCCTCGCTGACGGGCGTGTTATGAATCTCAAACGAAGCTTTCGCTTGTGGGATGACTTGCAGCGGCGTGTAACTTTGATTCGTCTCCGCATCGTAAAAAACAGCGTGACGCTGGCTAAACGTGCCGCGCGCGGTATCCTGTCCGGTCATACGAATCGCGATGCCTTCCTCCAAAATGGAAGCGAAGGCTAATTCCTCGGCAGCTGCCCAATCTACGCTGGGTGCATCGGGGTCGTTTAAGATCTGGAGGTGTTTTTCAGCGGCGCGCGCTAATTTTGAGTTGGGTTGAAAACTATCGGGAAACGCGCGCAGAGCCGCGTTCAACTCTCGCAATCGTTCGAGCGGAACGGCGGTATACGTTTTCTGCGCGGCTTTGGGCGGAGGCGGGGTAGGAAGAGGCTCTTGCAACATACGCTCCGCATCCAATTTTTGATTAATTTCCTGCAAATCGTTCAGATATTTTTGCAGGGTCTTCTCCGCTTCATCTGCTTGGAGCGTTCCATCGCGCTCCAATTTTTCCGCCCACAATTTTCTAACGGAAGGCAACGCGTCAATCTCGCGGTACATCAGCGGTTGCGTAAAGCGCGGCTCATCTCCTTCGTTATGCCCATGACGACGATAGCCGATCAGATCAATGACGAAATCTTTATGGAATTTCTGGCGATACGCCATAGCGGTATAAGCCGCCTCAAAGCACGCTTCCGGATCGTCGGCGTTAACGTGGATCACGGGGATTTCAAAGCCTTTCGCCAAATCGCTGGCATGCAAACTGCTGCGCGATTCTCGCTCGATCGCAGTAAAGCCGAGTTGGTTATTAGCGATAATGTGCAGGCTTCCGCCGGTCGAATACGCCGCAAGTTGAGAGAGATTCAACGTTTCGGCGACGATGCCTTGACCAATGAACGACGCGTCGCCATGAATCAGGATCGGCAGCGATTCACTCTCCAATAAGATCGGCGCGCCGGGCTCATCCACCTTGCTGTTCGCCGCACGAGACATCCCTTGCACGACAGGGTCAATCAATTCGAGATGACTCGGGTTGGCGGGCATGCGCACCATCAGTTCAACGTGTCCCGCTTCCGACAGCGACTTGTACGCGCCTGCATGGTATTTCACGTCGCCGGTCCAGCCTAATTCATCCCACGTTCGCGAGCGATCTTTCGGGTCTCTGAATTCCGCCAAAATTTGCTCATAAGGTTTTTGCAGGATGTGCGCCAACACGTTCAGCCGCCCGCGATGCGCCATGCCAATCAACGCCACGCGGACATTCTCGCGCGCCGCCTCGCCGATCAATTCATCGAGCATGGGAACGAGCATATCGAGCCCTTCGATGGAAAAGCGCGTCTTGCCCGGATAGATGCGGTTGATAAAAAGTTCGAAGGCTTCGACTTGACTGAGGCGGTTGAGCAGTCGCGTTTGATGTTCCGTTTGCATCGGCGGGCGGAAACGCCCAGTTTCGGCGGCTTGCAACAGCCAATTACGCTCTTCCGCGTTACGGATATGACCATAGTCATAGCCGATCGAGGCGCAATAGATCGAACGTAAAAACGAGAGCGCTTGCGCGGCGTCTTCCGCCGCCGCACCGCTGGGCAACCGCGCCAAACTGGCGGGCAGTTGCGCGAGATCGTCCGTAGTTAAATCGTGGAATTCCAGCGTCAGAGACGGGTCAGCCGTCGTGGGGCGATCGCTCAACGGGTCAAGCCGCGCGGCTAAGTAACCGCGCGAACGAATCGCCTGCGCCGCATTCACAACGCCAGCCACTTTACGCAGGTCAATTCCGGCTTCAATCGTTAACGTCGGAGCGATGGACGGCGGCGACCACTGCCGAAATAAGCGGCGAGTCGCTTCGTCTACCGCCTCGGGATTCGCCCGATAACGGTCGTACAGTTCAAGGAGATATCCATAATTTGGACCGGGAAATTCACGTTCAAAATTCATATCGCTAACGCCTGAAGTTATTTTCCTCAATATGCTTGGGATTATTTTTGAGCGAGCGGCGAGCCGTGCAACACGCCCACAAAGATTAATTCGTCAATCGCGCGGACGATGTGATTCTCGCCCGCATCGAATACTAACAGCGTGTTGGGTCCGCAAGTATGCTCCACGCCGTCTCCGCCGGAGAAAACACCCGTGCCTTTGAGGATGACCAGAAAAACCGGCGTGCTCGGCGCGTTATGTTCGCGGATGGTCTGCCCCGGCTTGAGCGTGAAGAGGATCGCGCGCCCTTCTCGGTCAGCGTGAAAAGGCTCAGCATGAGGGTCTTTATCTCCGAACTTTAAATTCTCCATTAACTGAAACGTTTTCATTGTCTTAATCTCCTTCGTATGTAAGGTTATCGCTCGTTCCTTTGCAAACCGCATGCCGTGAAGAATTCTGAACGCAACATTGGGTCGTCGGCGTAATGCCCGCGCCAAACGGTCGTGCGCGTGATTGGCGAAATTTCGCGCACGCCGCGCATTTCCATGCACAGGTGATGCGCTTCAAGATACACCGCCACTCCATGCGGGTGGAGCATCGTGTCGAGAGCGTCCGCAATTTGCTGCCCGATGCGCTCTTGCACCGAGAAACGTTTCCCAAAGATGCGCACCAAACGAGTCAGTTTGGAGATGCCGATGATATTCTCGTGCGCGATGTAGCCGACGTATGCTTTTCCGTAAAACGGAAGCGCGTGATGTTCGCACAACGCGAAGAAGGGGATCGGTCCCTCGATAACCTGACTCAAGCGGCAATCTGGTTCGCCGCGGCATTCCGTATCAAAGACGCGCAACACCTTTGGGTCGCCATCGTAGCCTTCGGTTGAATCAAAGAGCGCCTTGATGAAACGATGCGGCGTGTCTTTGGTGGCGGGCGTGTTCAGGTCTAGCCCAAAAGCGGAAAAAATCTCGGCGGCATATCCTTCAAATTTCTTAAACTGCTCGTCCGATATATTCCGCGTGCGAAGTTTCATCGCAGCCTGATAGTCTGTGTCTTCCAGATCGTCATGAAGTTTCATTTTCGTTTTCTACTCCGTTCATTATATCGTTAGTCGTTCGCTTACTTTTCAAAATAGGCGTTGGCTTCGCCATAGGTCAAAATATCTTCCGCAAAGCCATACGTTCCATGTTGCACGATCTCTTCGGCGATGCGCTTCGTCAAAGTCATCGCTGCGCGCATGGGAATCGAGCCGAAGGTGACGCGCGCTACGCCAAGTTGTTGCAATTCGGCGATGGTCGGGCTGCCGCGCCGAGCGAGAACGTTTAGCGGCGCAGCGATTTCGCGCGCCAGTTGAGCGATCGTCTCTCTATTATCCACACTAATCATAAAAATACAATCCGCGCCCGCCTCGCGATACGCGTTCCCGCGCCGGATCGCCTCAGCCAAAAAGTCCTTATGATCGCCCCCAGCCTTCTCGTACACATCTACGCGCGCATTGATGACCAGCGGAACATTGTACGCATCCGCCGCCTGACGCGCGGCTTTGATCTTCTCCGCTTGCAGAGGAATCTCGGTCAACGGATGCGCCTCATCGCGCGTGCCGTCTTCGAGGTTAATGCCCACCGCGCCCGTTTCAAGCGTCAGACGCGCGGTCTCAGCGACCTGTTGCGGCGCGGCGCCAAAGCCTTCCTCCATATCGGCAGTGACAGGCAGCGCGGTCATCTGTGCAATGCGTCTAATTGCTTCCAGCATCTCAGCGCGACTCATCCGTTCGCCGTCGGGATATCCGTTCGCGTTTGCGACGCCCGCGCTGGTTGTAGCAATCGCGTTAAATCCCGCTCGTTCAAAGACCCTGGCGGAAGCGACATCCCAAGCGTTTGGCAAGACTAATATGCGTTCGCCATGATGCAGTTCAAGGAAACGCTCGGCTTTCTTCCGTTGCATTTCTTTAGTTAGGTTATGGTTTGAAACCATGATCGTTCGCTTTCTGTTAAACGTCCCGAAGGCCGTCAAAAAAGCCTTCGGGACGTTTATCTGTAATTTGTTTTGCCGCTTAAGCGGATGCAACGCGGCTGATCTTTACTCGCCAGACTTCAGGACCTTCCTCGAGATACTCCCAACCAAACATCCCGCCGCGTTCATGCGAGAATTGATAGAAGAGCGGCTTGGGGTCGTGGTCGTTAACGAGAGTGAAGAACTCGCCTTCTTTCAGCGCGTCGAAAGTTTGGAAGATCTTCGGGTGACGTTCGCGCGGGGGAATTTGACGTACATCTAACGTAGTTGTGCCTTCAGACATGGGTATGTCTCCTTTGGGTGTATTTTTTTAAAACGGCAATACGCTTTTGCGAAGCCGCCTTTAACAGTTTTATCGTCTTGCTGCGGCGAGCGCGGTCATTTCTTTAGGCGCTTTTCCAAAAACGACTGGAGAACCAGCGCGTTATTATGTTCAGTGTCGTGCGCGCTGTAGAGCAATGTAACGTCGCCTTCTTTAGCGGCGTCGAGGATAGGCTGCCATTCCGCTTCGTTGGCTTTTAGTTCAGCCTGATAACGTTTTTGAAACTCGGGCCATTTAAGCGGGTCGTGCGCGAACCAATTCCGCAAGTCGGCGCTAGGCGCAACGTTCTTCAGCCAGGCTTTCATTTTTAGCGCTTCTTTCTTCATTCCACGGGGCCATAAACGTTCGACCAGAAAGCGGGTTCCGTCGCTTTTTTCAGCGGCTTCATATACGCGTTTTATTTTTAACATCTCAGCCTCCAATCACTTCTTTCTCTTTCAAACTTTTCAGCAACAGATGAAAATAGATCAGCCCGCCGAATCCGTCCCAATTCTTCAACGCGTCGCGCGTGTTATCGTAGGTCATCTTACCTGGCAGGCTCAGCCACTTTTGCAGGTTGTTGCGCGCGCCAACGTCATCGGCAGGGAAAATATGCGTGCGCCCCAACCCGCGCAACAAGACGTATTCCGCCGTCCAACGCCCCACGCCTTTCAACTCGCTCAAGCGAGCGACGGCTTTTGCGTCGTCTAACTGAGCGATCTCATCCAAATTCAGTTCGCCATTCACGATCAGACGCGAGATATTCGTCAGATAGCGCGCCTTTTGGTAACTGAAACTCATACTGCGCAACTCTTCCACGTCGGCATTCGCTATATCTTGCGGGCGCGGAAAAGCGTGGACCACGCCGTCTTTTGTTTCGAGAGCCTTGCCATACGTCTCAGTCAGACGGTTGAGCAGGCGAATGCCTACAGTAAGCGTCAACTGTTGGCAGGCGATAGCGTTGACCAACGCCTCGAACGGGGTCAACAAACGCGGCGGTTTCATGCCTCGAAATTGATTCGCAAGCGGTTTAAGCAGTTTGTCTTTCCTACTCATACCGTAAAAAGTTTGCAAGTCAATCTGAATGCCGAGCAGGCGTTCCAGCGCGGTAAGAGCGGTCGCCTTCGTCGTAGATGTTAACGTTCTACCTGTCAGCGTGACGCGCAAACGCGGGGCGTCCGCTTCTCCCAGTTGAGTCACCGCCGCCTCAAAAGGCTTGCCATCGTCGGCGACGAACACGCGGCGATAGGTCGCGCCGTCCCAGCGATCGAATGCGTTATCGGGACGGCGGCGAAGCGTCCACGTCGTCAACTCCAAATCAAAAGGCGGGAGCGGCTCAATCTCAAAAGAAGCGGACATGATTAACGCACAGGCTTCCTATCTTACGCGCGAGCCGCTTCTCTCTTCGTCGCCGGATGATCGGGTTGATACGAGCCCGCTAGCGAACGGAAACTGACCGCCAGCCGATTCCACGAGTTAATGGCGATGACAGCGTACGTCAAATCTACCAGTTCTTTCTCGCTAAAGTGTTTACGCGCTTCCTCATAGACATCATCGGGAATGTGGCTTTGGCTGACCAGCGTCACGGCTTCGGTCCACGCCAGCGCGGCGCGTTCGCGGTCGGTATAAAACGGGGCTTCATGCCAGGCGCTAAGTCCATACAGGCGCTGTTCGCTTTCGCCGGCGTTGCGCGCGTCTTTCGAGTGCATGTCGAGACAATAGGCGCAACCATTAATCTGCGAGGCGCGCATTTTGACCAGTTCGAGCAGGCTATGTTCGAGTCCCGATTTACGGACGTAACCTTCGAGTTTGCTCAAGCCTTCCACGCCTTCGGGCGCAACTTTCGAGTAATTCAAACGCGGTTCCATTTTGTATCCTTTTGTTTTTCAACTGCGCAAGATTTCTTCCTTACGACAGTTAACTATTTCTATTTTGCGCCATGCGCGAGCGCTTTTTCAAACATTTCACGCGTGGCTTCGTAACAACCTTCGCCGCAACAGGGCAGTTTTCCAACCGAGACAATTTTATACTCTTGAATCTTTGGGTACGACATCTTATGAAGGATTTTCGCGCCGTCGCTCAGCATGGCGGTGGGCGTGCCGCGCACGCCAAATTGTTCTTTGCCGAGTTTGCCTTCCGCTAACACAGCGGCGCGCGGCTCATCGCTATTAAAACGGCGGGTGAAATCGTCCATGTCCAAATTCGCTTCGCGGGCGAGTTCAACCATGACTTCGCGCTTGCCGATGTTGCGTCCTTCGGCAAAAAACGCGCGGCGGATGCGCAAATCGAAATCACGCCCAATCGCCTCGCCTTGTTGAAAGGCGCACCAAGCCGCGTCAAAAGCGGGCAGCGTAGTGACGGGGAAATCGTCGCTGAACGGTTTGAAGACTGCCGCAGGTTCTTGCAGAGCCGCAAGCCAAATCTCCAGCTCGAGTTCTTTGCGGTCTGGCGGACCGCCGCCGTATACTTCCAGCGGGAAAGCCCTGTCTACTAAACGCACGCGTCCTTCATATTCGGGGGCTATTTTTTGCAAGCGCACGGCTGCAATATAGCACCATGGTCAGTAATATTCCGCCCACTCCCAAATTTCAGGAATTTTTTTGTCGTTTGTGTCGTTCATCTCAAACCAGCTCCTCTCGCTTATTGCGTCATGTCAAACAACGCTATTCAAACGCAATTTTGCCTTTTAGGTTTTCGGCGGTAAACGAACCGTTTGCAGCGATCAACGCCGACGCTTCCTCCACTTTACCCCACACATTCCACAGCAATACACCGCGCACATGCCCGTCGCTTAAGTAATAGATCACGCCCTTCTTGAACGGTTCTTGCCAATCTGCCACAATATCCATCTTACTGCTCAACTCGCCAACCGCTTCATAGCCATATTCGAACAGATCCGAATAGAAGAATGGCACATGCGTATAAGGTTCGTCCGCGCCCGCCATGTTGCGCCCAGCTTGCTTGCCCATATTCAACGCATTATCTTCGTGCTCGATCCGCGCCAATTTGCCGAGCGCGGAATGCGGGAAGCGCGCCACGTCGCCGGCGGCGTACACATCGGCGGCAGAAGCTCGCAAGCGATCGTCTACGATAATGCCGTTCTCCGTTGACAGACCTGCGGCGGACGCTAATTCCACATTCGGGCGAACGCCAAGACCAGCGATCACGCCGTCCACCTCAAATGTGCGTCCGCTGCGCGTCTGAATTTTGAACGCGTCTTTGCTCTTTTCGATATTTGCAATCCCGTCGTTCGCCAACAGTTCCACGCCTTTTTGACGATAGACATCGCTTAAAAATTGCGACAGGTCGGGCGGATACACACGTTCGCCAATTGAGTTTTCCAAAAAAACCATCGTGACTTGCTTATGATTCATATTCAACGCCGCAGCGAGTTCCGAGCCGATAAAACCAGCGCCGATGACGAGGAAACGATGCGCCTTCTCCGTCAGCGCGCGCAGGCGTTGATAATCTACAAGCGTACGATAATAGATTACGTCGTCGCCGCCGAGCGGCAAACGCGTGGGCGTTCCGCCTGTGGCAAGCAATAGTTTTTCATAAACATATTCCTCGCCCCATTCATCGCGCACGCGTTTCGCGGCAAGATCAAGTTCCACCGCCTTTTTGCCGAGATGCAAGTCCACTTTGAAGTTTTCAGTTCCGCGCCAAATCTTCTCCAGCGGGCGTCCTTTCCACAAGCCCTTCGAGAGCGGCGGACGAGCGTACGGCTTGTCAGCTTCCGCGCCGATCATACCGATCGTGCCGTCGGCGTCCATTTCGCGGATGCCGCGCACGGCGGCATCGGCGGTCATGCCGCTTCCAATAATAAGATATTTATATTTTTTCATGTTCCACTCCTAAAAAAGAAAATCGTTTCGAGAACCATATACTCTGATGTTCTCAATTCGTCTTTTCTTATACTTTCAATTGCTGTCTCACCGCTTGCGCGGCATGAACCATGTTCGTCAACGCCGGGACGACCTCTTCCCAACGGCGGGTTTTTAAGCCGCAATCGGGGTTCACCCAGAGTTGATCGAGCGGCACAACCTTCGCGGCGCTTTCCAAAAGCGCTTCCATCGCATCCTGCGCAGGGATGTTCGGCGAATGGATGTCATAAATGCCCGGTCCGATATCGCCGGGATATTGATATTGTTTGAAGGCGTCGAGCAGTTCCATCTTCGAGCGCGAGGCTTCAATCGAGATCACGTCCGCATCCATGTGGCCGATTGCTTCCATAATATTGTCAAACTCGGCGTAGCACATATGCGTATGGATCTGCGTTTCATCCTGCGCGCCGCTGGAAGCCAGGCGAAAGCATTCGATCGCCCAAGCGAGATAATAGTTCTGATCGGCGCGACGCAGAGGCAAACCTTCGCGGAAGGCGGGTTCGTCAATCTGAATAATATGAATGCCGGCGCGCTCCAGATCCAGAACCTCGTCGCGGATGGCTAAGGCAAGTTGACGGCAGGTTTCATCGCGCGCTTGATCGTCGCGCACGAACGACCATTCAAGAATGGTGACGGGTCCCGTCAACATGCCTTTGACGGGTTTATCGGTAAGAGATTGCGCATACGCCGACCAAACCACCGTCATGGCTGCCGGGCGAGCAACGTCGCCGAAGATAATGGGCGGGCGCACGGCGCGCGAGCCGTAACTTTGCACCCACCCATTTTGAGTAAAAGCTACGCCCGTCATTCGTTCGCCAAAATATTCCACCATATCAGAACGTTCAAATTCGCCATGCACCAACACATCCAAACCGATCTCTTCTTGCTTCTTGATCGTGCGCTTGATTTCAGTTTTCAAAAATTCATCGTAGGCGGCTTGCGAGAGCGCGCCTTTTTTATTCGCAGAACGCTGCGCGCGCACTTCGGCAGTTTGCGGAAAGGAGCCAATCGTCGTCGTCGGCAAAAGCGGCAAAGCCAGTTTCCGCGCTTGCGCGACCTTGCGCGTTCTGTAATCGTGCGCGCGACGCAGCATCGATTCGTCTATAGCGGCGATACGCTCGCGCACTTGCGGGTTGTGCGTGCGTGTTGATGCGCGGCGGTGCGCCAACGCTTCGCGGCTGACCGCGAACGATTCCGCTGTCGCTTCCGCCGCCCCGCTGACGGCTTTTTTGAGGAGCGCCAGCTCATCCAGTTTTTGGCGCGCAAACGCCAGCCATGATTTCAATTCATGGTCTAATTCAATCTCCAGATTCAAATCGTGCGGCGTAAACATCAACGAGCAACTAGGCGCAATCTGAATCCGTTCGGCGCCGAGCGCGCCTACCGCTTGTTGCACGGTCTTTAAGGCGGCGTCTAAGTCAACGCGCCAGACGTTGCGCCCATCAATCACTCCTAACGAAAGCGTCTTCTCAGTCGGCAGCTGTTGTAGAATTTTCTCAAGTTGTTGCGGCGCGCGGACTAGATCCACATGTAAACCATGAACCGGCAAACCCGCCGCCAGCGCGAGGTTATCTTCCAAGCCGCCAAAATAAGCGGCAATCATCAAGCGTATATCGGCGACTCGACCAAGATAGGCATAGGCTTCTTCATACGCTGTACGCGCAGATTCATCCAAATCCATCGCCAGATACGGTTCGTCAATTTGAACCCAATCTGCGCCGGCTTCGGCAAGACGTTGCAACGCTTCGCCGTACACCGGCAACAAGTTAGGCAAAGTCTTCAGCGGAACGCCCTCGGCGGCGGTGGATTTGCTCAACAGCAAATAGGATACAGGTCCGAGCAGAACCGGGCGGGTGTGAATCCCAGCCTGTTTGGCTTCGAGAAACTCGTCTACAACCTTAAGGGAGGTCAAGCGATAGTTTTGATTCGGTTCAATTTCAGGGACGATGTAATGGTAATTGGAGTCAAACCACTTGGTCATTTCCATCGCGGCAAAGGTTTGCTCGCCGCGTTGCGTTCCACGCGCCATTGCAAAATACAGGTCAAGTTCATCCAGATCGTCAAGCGCGGCGTAACGCGCAGGCGTGGCGCCGACCATGCGCGTCGCGTCTAAAACATGATCATATAATGAGAAATCGTTCGAAGGGATGAAGTCAACGCCCGCCTCTTGCTGTTCTTTCCAGTGAGCAAGGCGCAAGTTTTTCGCGGTCTTCAACAAGTCTGCGGCGCTGGTTTTCTTCGCCCAGTAACTTTCCAAAGCCCATTTTAATTCGCGTTTGGCGCCCAAGCGCGGGTAACCGAGATTTGCCGTACGAGTCATCGTGTTCTACATACCTCTTATTTTCATAATATATACCGAGAAGCGTCTATATCTTAATCTTTGACAAATTATGTATGCAACATCCGCCTACTTTAAAAACGCAGTAAAAGACAGGAATTAACAGAGTCCATTATATCATAATATTTATGATATTTATTATAAAAATAAGGGCTTGACAAGCATTTTCACATTGACCCACAATGCATCTTCTCGTACAATTTCGCCGTCAAATTATATATAATTTCGCGACTCGTAGAACATGACGAAACACACCATCATCCTCCAACCTTCCGGTCGACGCGGACAAGCTGACGAAGGCGCATCAGTCCGCACTGCCGCGCGCGCACTCGGTGTGGATATCGAATCGATCTGCGCTGAAAACGCCACTTGCGGCAAATGTCTCATACTGATCGAAGAAGGACGCTTCGAAAAATACGACATCACTTCAAAACGCGAACATCTCTCGCCCGTAGGCGCGGAAGAACGCGCTTACCTTGAGCGCAGGCCCAAATTGCTAAAAGACAAAGGCTGGGAGATCGGGCAAGTCCGCTTATCTTGTCAATGCAAAATTCTCGGCGATGTGCTGATCAACGTCCCTGAGGAGAGTCGCGGCAATAAGCAGATCGTCCGTAAAAGCGCAAGCGACCGCCCGATCGAGGTCAAGCCTGCGATTCGCAACTACTTCGTAACCTTATCTCCGCCTAGTTTGGAACGCCCTATCGCAGACTGGGAGCGGCTCGCGAAAGGGTTGGAGACTTCCATGCAGCTGGTTCACGGCGTCGAAGCAAAGATTCCGCGCTGGCGCGAATTTACAATTGATTATCGTTGTTTGCAGACTCTCGCAAAAACGCTGCGCGAGGCAGCTTGGAGTGTGACCGTCTCGGTGTGGAATAACTCGGAAGTCGTCGCCGTTCGAGCTGGATTCCATGAAGACAGTTACGGCGCGGCGGTGGATATCGGCTCGACAACCGTCGCATTATATCTTTGCAATTTGAGGACGGGGGAATTACTTGCGGCTGAATCCGAGATGAATCCGCAGATCGTATACGGCGAAGACGTTATGTCGCGGATACAATACAGCGCTGAACATTCCGATGGATTGGAGAAATTACACAAGGCGATCATCTCCACATTGAATAAGTTGTTGAAGCAGGCGGTTCGTTCCGCTAACATGTCGTTGCGAGCCGAGCCTCAAACGGCGAATACGAAGCGATCCCTTAGCGAGTTGGCGATCGCATCGGACAAAGAGCCAGCGCGCCATCGCAACGACATCAACATCAACGACATTCTCGAAATGGTCCTCGTCGGCAATTCGACCATGCACCATGTGTTATTAAATCTATCTCCAAAAGATTTAGGACACGCTCCATTCGTTCCTACGATTCACAAATCGGTTGACGTTAAGGCGCGCGAACTCGGGCTGAGCGTCAATCCATCGGGGAATATTCACATCCTGCCGACCATCGCATCGTTTGTTGGAGCGGATACAAGCGCAATGATCCTTGCAGAAGAGCCGCATAAGCAAGATGAAAACTGGCTATTAATTGACGTCGGCACGAATGCGGAACTCGTGTTGGGCAACCGGCGCGGGCTGATCTGCACCTCCACACCGACGGGTCCCGCGCTTGAGGGCGCGCATGTGGAATACGGTATGCGCGCCGCGCCCGGCGCCATCGAACGCGTCCAAATTGACGACGCGACGCTTGAGCCAAAATACAAGGTTATCGGCGTCGAAGGTTGGAACACGGAACGCGGCGGCTTGGCCGGGCGAGTCAAAGGAATTTGCGGTTCCGCTATCATTGACGCAGTCGCAGAATTATTCCGCGTGGGAATCATCGACTCGCGGGGTAAATTCAAGAAGACCTTAGAGCCGGCATCGTCTCCGAAAGGGAAGCGCATCCGCGAAGGCGAATCGGGCTGGGAATATGTAATCGCCTGGGCGGAAGAAACTTCCATCGGACACGATATTCCAATCACACAAAAAGATGTGCGGCAGATCCAACTGGCGAAAGCCGCGTTGTTCACCGCTGCACGCACGCTATTGAAGCATAAAAAATTAGAAAGCCCCGATAAAATTATCTTGGCGGGCGGCTTTGGAAGTTACATTGACAAAGAGAAGGCGATGTTAATCGGGCTGATCCCCGATTGCGCATTGGAAAACGTGTACGCGGTCGGAAATTCAGCCGGCGACGGCGCGCGCATTGCGTTGCTAAACATCGAGAAGCGCAATGAGATTGACGCGGTTGCGCGCAGCGTGGAGCGCTTTGAACTGCCGACCGATCCCGATTTTCAAAATCAATTCATGCTGGCGACGAGTTTTCCGCACATGAGCGAGCCATTCGAACATATCGCGCACTTGATTCCGAATCGCGCGCCTGATCCGATGGCGAAGAATTTTATGAAGTGAAAAAATCATTAACCGCGAAGCGCGCAAAGAATGCTAAGATTTTTTGCGACCTTCGCGGACTTAGCGGTTCGAAAGAGAAACTATGAACAAATTTTTAGAACGATTACAAAGCGATGAAATTCTTATTGCCGATGGCGCGACAGGCTCGAATTTACAAAAGATGGGACTCAAGCCCGGCAGACCGCCGGAGGATTTGATTATTGACGATCCCGATGCGATCTTCAAACTCGCTTCATCGTTTGCCGAGGCTGGCTCGGATATCCTCCTTACTTGCACCTTTGGCGGAACGCGCATGCGGATGAAAGATTCAAAATATCAAGAGCGCGCTCTCGAAGTGAACATGCGCGCAGCGGAGATCGCGCGCAAAGCCGCCGCGCGCAACAACGGGTTGGTCGCCGGTTCGCTGGGACCAGTCGGCGCGTTGATCAAACCCTACGGTCCGCTCGAGTTCGATGAGGTGAAAGCCGCGTTCGCCGAACAAGCCAAAGCCCTCGCCGCCGGCGGCGTAGATTTACTGGTAATTGAAACCATGTTCGCTATTGAGGAAACGACAGCCGCGTTTGAAGGCGCGCGCTCCACGACCGACTTGCCGATCGTTGTCTCGTTCAGTTATGATCGCGGCACGCGCTCGATGATGGGAGTTAAACCGAAGGATGCGATCAAGAAATATGCCGAGATGGGCGCGGCTCTCATCGGCGCAAACTGCGGGACAACGCTCGCTAACATGGAAGCCGTCGTTAAAGAATATGCAGCGACCCTGCCGAACTTTCCTTTATGGGTGAAGCCAAACGCCGGCGTCCCGCACATGGACGTCGCAACCGAACAAGCCGTATACGATATGGGACCCGCAGATATGGCGGCGTACGCGCAAGCGTACGTTAAATTAGGGGCGAGAGTTGTGGGCGGTTGTTGCGGCAACACACCGGAGCACATTGCCGCAATTGCTAAAGCGGTAAAGCCTACGCGTACAGATCGTTGAAGTAGTTGATCAGGAAGGTGTTGCAAACCGCGTCGGGCAACGCGTCCATGACCTCGTTGATGAACGCCATCTCGGTCGGCAGTTCCGTGCCGCTCAACCCAGCGGAGGCGGCGAGTTGACCGAAGGCGGCTTCGGGGTCGGGGCTTTGCAGCGCCATGTTAATCATCGCTTTGATAGAATCCGAATCAATCGGCTCTTTGGCTTTGACGATTTCCACGCATTCGCGCAAATCCTGGAGCAAGGCGTCCGCGTTGGGAGCGCTGCCGTATGTGATCGAAATATGCAAATTGCGCGGCGTGAGCGGCGTGGAGAACTGCCCTTGAATATACCAGCCGCGCTTGCCCATTTCATCCGCGAGCTGATAGACGTTAAGCGAATCCGAGGCGAACGAGAACATGCACATCGCGGGTTGCCCTAACACGCGCAATTCAGGGATGGCGTTGACTCCCGCGATAATTTTCCGCGTCGCCTCTTGCACTGTTTGGACAATGCGTTGATAGCCTTCCTCGCCCAAAAAGTTGAGGATCGCCCATGCGCCCGCAAAGGGACCGCCGCTTTTACTGCTCAACACGGTCGGGTTGACGAGCGTATACCCCGTCGTGTCGGTGCAGGCAAAAATTTGATATTTGCGAATGTCTTTGCTGCGATACATAATGACCGAGCAACCTTTGGCGGCGTATCCGTATTTGTGCATATCGGCGGAAATAGACGTAACGCCCGACACCGTAAAATCAAAATCGGGAATCTGATAGCCGAGTTTTCGCATGAACGAAAGATGAATGCCGCCCACGCAGCCGTCCACATGAAAAAGTAAATTATGCTTCTGCGCGATTGCGCCGATTTCCGCGATGGGGTCAATTACGCCTTGCGAATAATTCGGCGCGGACGCGACCAGCAGAATCGTATTTTCGGTGATGGCTTTTTCCATATCCTCCGCGCGGACCTTGAACGTGACAGGGTCAATGTCTACAATGACAGGTTTGACGCTCAAATAATGCGCGGCTTTATGGAAGGCGGCGTGCGCGGTCTTCGGCAGAATCATCTCGGGTTGGGCAATGTGCGGCTGCTCGACGCGGGCTTTATCGCGCGCGGCTTTCACCGCCAGCATGATGCTCTCCGTGCCGCCGCTGGTGAGATGACCGACCGCGTTCGCATCTCCGCGCAAGAGGTTGACGATCGCGCGAACAACATCCGTTTCTAGTTTTAGCAGCGAAGGAAAAACGGTCGGGTCGAGTCCGTTCTCGCTCAAAAAGGCGAGGTAGGCTTCCTTTGTAACTTCGGCGGGATCTTCGCCAGGATCGTAAACGTAGCAGAAAACCTTGCCGCTTTTCCAATCCATGTCGCGCCCTTTGAAGGCTTGCAACGCGGCGAGAATTTCCTGCTTCGATAATCCAGTTTGCGGAATATTCATGTCAACTCAATTCTTCTTTTGGATGAAGCCAACTCACGATTTGATCGCGTCGCGTCCGAGCGGATAACGCCACATGCAGAACGCGATGCACAAACTCGCAAGGATTGGAACGCCGCCAATCAGAAGCCGCGTTCCTACGATCGCGGCTTCTGATTGAATATCGGAGCCTGCCACGAAGCCGGTCGCGCCCATGATCAGCGCAAAGAAGATGCCTTCCAGCGAGAACGAGATTTTCGTCAAGCCGCTGTTCATGCCAAAGAACAATCCTTCGCGGCTCATGCCATGATGTCGTTTAGCGTCGTCGTCGATCACTTCGGAGATGATTGGGAAGGGCATGAGCAGCGTTGAAGTCAGCCCCGGCACCATAAGAAGCGTCCCCAGCAGCCCAGTGTAAAAGTCGTGAGCAAGCGCCATCATAAGCAGTCCGGGAATTATCGCAAACGCGCCCGTGATCCACGCTTTACGGTAGCCTAATCGCGCCACAATCGGACGCCAAATGAAAAACATCGGGACGCAAAGCAAGATCGGAACGCCAAGCAAGACCGCTTCCGCGTCGCCGCCGCCAAGTTTCATGCCGAATACCTCTATCGGCGCTTGAATGCCGAGCGCATACTTCCTCCAAAACGGAAGCATCCCCGCCAGCGCCACCCAAATGTATTCTTTGGCGACGTTTGCGCCCAAAAACCAACGAAACGGAACGCTGCCGAACGCCGCGCGAAGCGACGCGCCCATTCCCATATTTTCTTCGTTTTCGGGAACTTTCTTTTCTTTCACGCCGATGATAGAGATCAGATAGCCCGCTGCGACC
Organism: Anaerolineaceae bacterium; assembly: GCA_022181005.1. GTDB lineage: Bacteria > Chloroflexota > Anaerolineae > Anaerolineales > Villigracilaceae > Defluviilinea. Next base: position 17,165 of record BQMV01000240.1, read on the forward strand.
AACACACCCATAATTGCGCCCATCGCCAAATAGCCGACGCTTTCAGCGAGAATGGGCGCAAGGATGAACGCCAGCAATAACGCGACCGCGCCTAAAATTTCGCGCGTCACCGAAAGGTCAATACGATCGCGCGGCGTAGGAGCGACTTCGGGAAAGAGCGCGTTGTACGCCACATAAATCAAACTATAAATCGTGTCGAAAATGAATAAGATAATAAAGAAATAGACGGCTAGAATAAGCGGGCTGTGAGTCGGCGGAGTCCATAAGAAGAAGAACGATAAGCCGAGCGGGATCGCGCCGAAGGCGACGTAGGGTATGCGTCTGCCGAAGCGCGAGCGTGTGCGATCCGATAATTGCCCCATCAGCGGATCATTAATCACGTTCCATAATCCATAGACCGCCCACAGCGTTCCAATCAACGCGCTCGAAACGCCGAGCACGTCCACATAATAAAACTTGATTCGATTTTGGAAGACTTCGTAAGCGATCGTATTGGCGAAATTGCCAAATGCGTAACTGACAAACTTTGTAATTCTTTGCATGATTGTTTCCCTTGTTAACAATTAAGTCGCAGATCAAATACTTTTGGCGTCTTATCTTAAACCCTAAACTCCTTAAGCGGTTGCTTTACAATTTTGCGAATTTCTACAAGGTCCGATCTAACGCGCATTGAGATATGTTTCTAAATGCGGGCGCGCCATCAACAACGCCGCCAACGATTTGGCGTCTGGGATTTCGCCGCGCTGCGCTAACTCGAAAGCGCGTTTCACCGGTATTTTTTCCACTGAAAGGAATTCATCCGCATCCGGGGCGAGCGGGTTGCGCTGCAGATCGGTCGCCAGAAACACCCCCATGAGTTCGGTGGAATAACCGGGCGCAAGATAGAACCTGCCGACGCTGAGCAGTCGCCTCGCTTCCATGCCTGTCTCTTCGCGGATCTCGCGCGCGGCGCATGCATCGAAAGACTCGTCGCCATCGCGCGTGCCAGCGGGCAGCTCCAACAGGTCCGCGCCCGCCGCGTGACGATGCTGACGCACAAACCAGATATTCCCTTCGTCGTCCACAGGGATAATGACCGCCGAACCGCCATGTTCGACGATCTCAAAATTTGTCTCGCGTCCATCGGGCGTTCTGAGAGTGTCGCGGCGGATCTTAAACGCGCGTCCCTGCATCAGAGTGGTTGATTTGAGCAATGTAAAAGGCATGTTTTACCTCCTATGATATTTGACATTGATAAAGAAAAGCCCGAGCGTTTGCCCGGGCGAACTGGATTCTCGTAGAGATTAAGGGATGCTGATCGTCTGCCCTACGCTAAGCGTCGAGCCCAGCGAGACGCCGCTGTT